>JAITNE010000015.1 GCA_031290635.1 Tannerella sp.
AAATCAAAATATTATTCTCTTATATCTGCTTCCAAAGCCATCAGGGCAGAAGAAATTGAAGCGCTCGGAATAAAAGATATGAGGATGTTGTTGATACGAAAAATACCAAGCATATTGATAATAGGCGATAAAATAACGATACGTGGGGAAGAACCCGGTATATATATTGATGATTCAAAGGCAACAGGTTTAATTGATATATGGTCATTCCCTGTTGAATTTATTGAAGATATCTATCTTATAAGAAACGATTACCATATTGGCACGGCGATAATGATTTCAACCAAAGACAATTCAAAGCTATACAAAAGAAAACGGAACGAGAATCTCAGCGACTACTTCACGCCTCTTGGCTATCAGGAAAAGGTAGAGTTCTATTCGCCCCGCTACGACGTCGATGACAACCCCGCCTCCGACCTGCGAACTACCTTACATTGGAAGCCCGACGTCAAAGTATCCGAATCAGGCGAAGCCTCGCTTGACTTTTACACCGCCGATATTGAATCTACCTATTCGGTGGTCGTCGAAGGAGTATCGGACTATGGTCATATCTTCCGCAGAGTATTTAAAATCAACCGTACACAGAAATGATTGGAATATGGTAATAAAGGCACGCAGATGACAAAACGGGACAAGTTGCAGGGGCGGATACCTTGCGGTAGCCCTGTATTATTTGTTTGATTTACGCAGATTTCTTCGGATGCCGGCATCGACGAGCAGCATCAGCATAGCCAGGCTGCCTGTATATATACTGAGAGAAAATGATGGCGTATCCATAAAGTCGAAGTGCGGAACAATCCATTCAAACCCTTCAAATCCTGTCGGAACGTTCAGTACCTTTATCAGTATTACGCAAACGGCAGCCATAGCAGCCGCGCTGAAGATATAAGCTACAGCTTCGAGCAGCTTTCGGCGCAACCGCCGTTTGGCTACATTGGCATAGACCTTCTTCATCACTTTCTCATCGAAGCCTTCGGGCAGTTGGGCGTCGGGCAGTTGGGCAAACAAGCTGCGCATCATATTGTCATCTGTCATTTTGATCCTCCATTTCCTTAATTAAAACATATAATCGTTTGCGGATACGGAATATCCGCGTTTTCACATTCGTTTCAGTCAGACCGGTGATGCCGGCTATTTCCGACATCGAACGCTCATCCTTATAGAAGAGCGTTATCATGGCTCGTTCATCGGGCGGCAATCTGTCGAGAGCTGTTTCGAGCAAGTCCAGACGGCTATCGGTAAGGGTTTCATCATCCGAAGACGAGAAGGCAGCATCCTCTTCAAGCTCCTGCAATTCGGCTGTCAAATCCACAGAAACAAAGTTCGACCGGGCTTTGCGCGTTGAAGATATTCCCATGTTATAGGCTATCCTGTAGAGCCATGTCGAGAAGCTGCAATCGCCTCTGAAGGACGGCAAGGAACCGAATACCTTGATAAATACGTCTTGCGACAAGTCCTGAGCGTCTTCGCGGTTGCCCGTCATCCTGACAAGCAAAGCAAAGACCTGTTTGCTGTACCTTTCAAGCAGGGGAGCGAATCCGGAGGCGTCGCCACTGCGGATTATCTCAATAAAATGTTCGTCCGACATTCTCTTTATCATACGATATTGACGCAAGCCGGACTGAAAAGTTACATATCATAGACTTCAAAGTGTAACCTTTTCGGACAGTTGCGTCAAAAGGTCGAATATTAACTTAAAACGTAAAGATTATGGATTTTATTACTGCGCCGGCTATAGTCGGTTTAATTTGTTACTTCACCTATATGGTGTTTGAGTTGTTCGGGCGACGCAAAGAGCGCCTTATTTTGATTGAAAAGATGGGACAGAATCTGACCCCCATCGATTCGTCGGTACTGAACAGCAGTTTCAGTTCCTTACTGCCGCCATTCCCACGCAAGTCGTTTACGGGAATGAGGATAGGCTGCCTTCTGTTCGGCTTGGGAGCCGGAATGCTGGCCGGACTGTTTCTGAACCTGTACACTCAAGGTATGTACCAGAACTTTCACAGAATGGATTTTTACTCGATTGCCTACGCCGCGCCGATGTTTATCTTCGGCGGACTCGGACTGATTATCTCTTATATAATCGAGAAGAAAGACAAAGCAAACTGAGGACAAGTCCTTGCCGGAAGGCGCTACGAAGCAATCTATATCCACAGGTTGCTTCGTTTTTTTTTACGCAACTCCTCACAACTCCATGCGACAAATGATAAGTGCGACAAGCAACAACGTTTACAGATAGCTAAAACAGCTGTTTCCGATTAGAAACGTCGTTTCTAATTGGACAAAGAAGATGTTTCTAATTAGAAACATCGTTTCTACATAGCTCAAACAGCTATTTCCGATTAGAAACGTCGTTTCTAATTAGACATTAAAGCTGTGTCCTGTTAGAAACAATTTAACAGAATTGCAGAATTTGCAGGATTAACATATTGGATGCGCATCTGCGTGCTGAGATTGCTTCGTGCCTCGCAATGACGATACCGGAGAACCCTGTACATCCGTCAGGCAATTCGTGTAATTCGTGCAATTCGTGGAGAACCACATCCGTCAGGCAATTCGTGCAATTCGTGTAATTCGTGGAGAATCTGTACATCCGTCAGGCAATTCGTGCAATTCGTGCAATTCGTGGAGAATCTGTACATCCGTCAGGCAATTCGTGCGTTATTCACTCTTCACTCTTATAATTTGTCAAGTTAGCTGTTGATAACCGCTTAAAAATATATTTCCTGAAATGGAAAATAATTTTATGCCGAAGGATTGAAAATTTCAAGCCATGAAAAGTCGGGTTTTTTTTACTGACTTTTCATGGCTTTCCAAACCGAATTTATTCCCGCTAATGGGGAACGGTTTTTAGTTTCATGGTTTCTCAACTGTCTGTTGATAACTATAATCTATTATTGATTATCAACCTAATCGACGGTTATTATCTGTTGATTTCTTTAGTATAACTTAATCCGAAACGGTAAGAACCGTAATTCCAAATCCTGAGCCGAAATCTTTTCAACCTTTTCAAACGGTTATCATTATCATCTTCCGATTTTTTTATTCCTTCAAATATAAAAAAATCAAGCATAATAAATTATGGGCTGTTGAAAACTTGTTGTAGGTTGATGTTCGGGTTGAATCCTAGCGCATCGCCGTTCCTTCTCTCTGCCGTTCGAGCAGAATCTTTTCGTATCGTCCCTTGTCGTTGATTATCGAGACAGCTTCGAGGACGCTCTTGTTTTCGTCGTTGATGATCTCAAAGTATTCGCTCATCGTAAACATGTCGCGGGCTATAAGGGCTTTCAACTGCAGTGAAATCATGTCCTTCGACTTTATGAACTGCTCTTCGTTGAACTCTATCTTCTCTTCCGCAGCCATGCTGTTGAGATCGCAGAGTATCTCGTCGGTAACGATGAATTTGGCTTTGTACGTCTTGATGTCGGGATAGTTGCCGGTCAGTTCCTCGCGATGCTTGTCGAGGTAAGTCATAGCCATGCGGGGCATGATTCCGTAGCTTACCAGCTTGAAATGATACTCGGTGTTGCGCGTAGAATCTATCGGGATATAAACGTCGGGCATAACTCCGCCGCCGCCGTAAACCGTGCGTTGGGAGAGAAGAGTGTTGTACTTCAGGGAGTCGGGAAAGGCTATGCTGTCGGCATTCATCAGTTCGCCCTTGTTGTAGCGGTCGATTATCTCGTGAGTGTAAGCCTCATTGTTGCCTTTCTCGTAGGGTTTCTGAATATTGCGTCCCGAAGGAGTATAATATCGGGCTGTGGTGAGCCGAATCATGGAACTGTCGGGCAACTCAATCGGACGCTGTACAAGTCCTTTGCCGAAGGTACGGCGACCTGCTATCACGCCTCTGTCCCAGTCCTGAATAGCGCCCGCAACTATCTCGCTCGCCGACGCCGACTGCTGGTCAACAAGAATAACCAGCTTGCCTTCTTCAAACATGCCTCGCTCGGTTGCTATAGCTTCGGCTCGACGGCTGTTTTCGCCTTCGGTATATACTATCAGCTTGCCCTTGTTCAGAAATTCGTCCGACAGCTGGCAGGCGATGTGAAGCAGTCCGCCGCCGTTGGATTGAAGGTCGAGGATAAGGTTTTTAAGTCCTTCTTTCCGGAGTTCGGCAAGTGCTTTGTCGAACTCTTCGATGGAGGTCTGGGCAAACCGGCTTAGACGTATGTAGCCGGTCTTCTTATCGACCATGTAGGATGCGTCGATGCTGAAGACGGGTATCTTGTCGCGGATGATTTTGAAGTCGAGCAGCTCCGGAATGTTAGCGCGTTTGACTTTGACGACTACTTCCGTGCCTTTGTCGCCGCGGATAAGTTTCATCACGTCGTTGTTCCACATCTTTACGCCGGCGATGATGGTTGTATCGACCTTGATAATCCTGTCGCCGGCAATCAAACCGACCTTCTCGGACGGGCCTCCGGCTATGACCTGCACGACATACAGAGTGTCATCAAGCATGTTGAACTGTATGCCGATGCCGTCGAACTTGGCTTCGAGCGGCTCGTTGGCTCTGCGGGTCTCTTCGGCGTCGGTGTAGGACGAATGCGGGTCTAACTTCTCAAGAATGCCGCGGATAGCGTCTTCAACAATCTTCTTGTCGTCGGCTTTGTCAACGTAGAGTTGGGTGATAGCCGAAAATGCTATGCGGAGTTTTGTCTCCTGCTGATTTTGATTTTGGGATGACGCATAGCCGACGGTAAACAGACAGGCTAAAGCGCTTAATAGAATCTTTTTCATTTTGAATAATGGGGGTATAAGTTTTGATAAATTATAATGTAAAAACTTTCTCCGGATGGGGAACAAGTTTTGATATGTCTTTATTATAATGCAGGAGTTCGCGGACGATGGTTGAACTGATATGCTCGTATTGATGTTCGGCGAAGAGGAAGACGGTCTCAATTCCGGAGAGTTCAAAGTTCATCCGTGCGACGTTCTTTTCAAACTCAAAGTCAGCCATGTTTCTGACGCCGCGAATGATGTAATCCACGTTCTGTTCTCTGGCGAAATCCACAGTCAGCGTGTCATAAGAAATAACTGTTACACACGAAGCATACAGTTCCATGATTGAGGAGAGGCGCTGTTCTATCGGAAAGAGATATTTCTTTTCCTTGTTTACGCCGACGCCGATTATCAGCCGGTCAACCAGGTTGAGCGCCCGTCTGACTATGGCGTCATGTCCGATGGTGAAAGGGTCGAACGAACCCGCAAATAGCGCTGTATGATTCATATCTTAATTAGTCAGGTCTTCTTCTACTACGAGATTATCTATGATGAAGTTCTGACGGTCGGAAGTATTCTTGCCCATGTAGAACTCGAGCAACTCCTTAATATAGTCTTCCTTCTTTAGCTTGACGGGATCGAGGCGGATATCCTTGCCGATGAAGTGTTGAAACTCGTCCGGCGAAATCTCTCCCAATCCTTTGAAGCGGGTAATTTCGGGATTCTTTCCTACCTCTTTGATAGCCGTATGTTTCTCTTCCTCGCTGTAGCAGTAGAATGTTTTCTGCTTGTTGCGGACGCGAAACAGCGGCGTTTGCAGGATATAGACGTGATTCTTCTTTATCAGATCCGGAAAGAATTGCAGGAAGAACGTAATAAGCAGCAGACGGATGTGCATACCGTCAACATCGGCGTCGGTAGCGATTATCACCTTGTTGTAACGCAGTCCTTCGAGTCCGTCCTCAATGTTGAGGGCAGCTTGCAGGAGGTTGAACTCTTCATTCTCATAAACTATCCTCTTGGTAAGTCCGAAACTGTTGAGCGGCTTTCCCCGCAGGCTGAAGACGGCTTGCAGGTTGGGGTCGCGGCTTTTGGTGATAGAGCCGCTTGCCGAATCGCCCTCAGTAATAAAGATGCACGACAGTTCCTTGTCATTGTTTTTGAAGTCGTTCAGATGAGTACGGCAGTCGCGCAGTTTGCGGTTGTTGATGCTCGACTTCTTGGCGCGTTCGCGGGCAAGTTTGGTTACTCCGGCGATAGCTTTACGCTCTTTCTCGGAGTCGAGAATCTTCTTTAGCAGCACGTCAGCCGTTTCGGGGTTCTTGTGGAGATAGTTGTCGAGTTCCTTTTTGATAAAGTCGCTGATGAATTTAGTTATGGTCAGACCGCCGCTTGGGGTCATGTCCTTAGATCCTAACTTTGTTTTAGTCTGACTTTCGAAGACCGGCTCTTCAACCTTAATACTGATAGCGGCAATAATGCCGGCGCGGATGTCGGAATACTCAAAACTCTTATTGAAAAATTCCTTGACCGTCCGGCTCAGCGATTCGCGGAAAGCAGTCAGGTGAGTGCCTCCCTGAGTGGTGTGCTGACCGTTTACAAATGAATAATATTCTTCGCCATACTGATTACAGTGGGTTATGACGACTTCAATGTCTTCGCCTTTGAGGTGAATGATTGGGTAGAGCAGTTCGGTGGTGAGATTTTCGTTGACTAAATCGGCAAGTCCGTTCTCGGAATATAGTTTCTTGCCGTTGTATTCTATCGTAAGACCGCTGTTCAGATAGACGTAGTTCTTCAGCAGGTTTTCGACAAACTCATCCTTGTAATTATAGTTCTCGAACAGCTCCGTATCCGGCACGAAGGAAACGTATGTGCCGTTGCGCTCCCGGCTGGGAAGTATCTGGCTCTCGACGGTGATGTTTCCCTTCTGAAACTCTACCCGCTTGACTTCTTTTTCTCTGTAGCTTTCTATGACGAACTCGCTGCTGAGGGCGTTGACGGCTTTTATTCCTACGCCATTAAGTCCTACGGATTTCTTAAACGCCTTGCTGTCGTACTTTGCGCCGGTGTTCATCTTGCTTGAAACGTCGAGCACCTTGTTGAGCGGCACTCCTCGACCGTAATCGCGTACGCTGACTACGCCGTCAATGATATTCACCTTGATAGTCTTGCCTGCGCCCATCATATATTCGTCCACCGAATTATCCAATACTTCCTTCAGCAGGACATAGATACCATCGTCGGCAAAAGCGCCGTCGCCGAGCTTGCCGATGTACATTCCCGGCCGCCGTCTGATATGCTCATTCCAAACGAGAGTGATTACATTCTCATCTTCATAGTT
>JAITNE010000004.1 GCA_031290635.1 Tannerella sp.
GTCAGTCCTCCCCGCCATTTTTCAGAGAGATCGTACTCGTAGAAAGCGTGGAGACCTATGTCCTGCGCCGAGAACTCGCCAAGTATGACGTTGTCCTGCGTCGTCTCCTTCATCTTCCCGTAAGTAATGTACGAAGCGCCTATACCGAAAGCGCTACGCTCGCCGAAAGCCTTGGTATAGACAGCGCTTCCGACGTTGACGTCAGAGATATAGTTCATATAATTGATGTTGAATCGTCCGTCCATTTCGCCTCCGAGCAGCGCAGGATTATGGAACACTAACGAGGGGTCGTTCTCGACAAGCGAGACGTTATGCCCTCCGAGCGCGTTCACACGCGAGGAGGCAGGAAAGCGCAGAAAGGCATACGCATCATGACCGTTCTGAGCGCTGATAGATAGAGGGAGGCACGCAAGCGCCAGCATCATTTTAATATAGTTTGTCCTCATAAAAATTTTCAATAATGACTATCTATCTAACGAGAAAAAAGTCAAAATCTTATATCATACGCAAAAACTATTTTCTATAAAAAATTAGGCGCTGATAATCAACGTATTAAAAGAAACTACATAAAAATTATGAATTTTTATAGGGAAAAATTTGGAGGGTGAGAAAAAAAGCCTTATTTTTGCGCACTTATAAAACAGAATTTTTCACTATTAAAAACGTTGAACTATGGAAATTAAAAAGACTCCAAGAGCAAATCTTGAAAAAGACAAAACGCTTAACCTACTGATGGGTATAGTTATAGCGTGCGCGATTCTCTTTGTCGGCTTCGAATGGGGCGAAAGAGACATTAAAGTAGCGACCGATGATGGCATAGGCGTCATTATCGACGACGAGGACATTGACAATACGATTCAGGAAGAGCCGCCGCCGCCTCCTCCGGAACCCGAACCGCTGAAAACGCCTGAAGTTATCGAAATTGTAGAAGATAATATAAAGGTAGATGATGTTGAGCTTCTTTCGACTGAAGACGATGCTAATCAGGCTCAGATATCCACTTATGTGGCGCCTGTTGTAGAGGAAGAGGAAGAAGAGGATGAAAACTTCATATTCCAGACGGTAGAGAAAATGCCCGAATTTCCGGGAGGCGATGCAGCCTTGTTGAAATGGATTCAAACTCATACTGTCTATCCGACTATTTCTGCGGAAAACGGTGTTTCAGGACGTATTTCCTGTAACTTTGTTGTCAATGCGGACGGTTCGGTTGTTGACGTACAAGTAGCTCGACCTTTCGACCCTAATCTTGACAAGGAAGCTATCCGCGTATTGAAGCAGCTCCCCAAATTCAAGCCCGGAGAGCAAAGAGGCAAGCCTGTACGCGTTAAATACAGCGTGCCGGTAAACTTCAAATTGCAACAATGAAATCACGTAGTAAAAGAATTTTTAGGTAGGAAGGCTGCTGAAACATTGCAGCCTTCTTTCTATTATAATGCTATCCACAGAATACATATTAAAGACGGTAGAGGCCGAAACAGCAAAGATATACTTTGACATGCAACCGCGTAGCCTCTTCGTTCCTATCGAATACATATTGTCGATAGGCGGCAAGCATATCCGCCCGGCCCTGACACTGATAGCCTGCAACATCTTTAGCGAGGCAGTTGACAATGCTATCAAACCCGCCCTGGGGCTTGAAGTTTTTCATAACTTCACCCTGCTCCACGACGACTTGATGGACCAGGCAGATAAACGCCGCAACCGACCGACAGTACACAAGAAATGGAACAACAATACCGCCATCCTTTCGGGCGATGCTATGGTAATCGCTGCCTATCGGTTGATTAGCGAGACGCCGGAGCCTCACCTCAAGAAGGTCTTAGACTTGTTCTCGCAGACGGCGATGGAGATATGCTGCGGACAGCAATACGATATGGATTTCGAGCAACGCAACGATGTGAGAGAAGACGAATACATAGAGATGATACGTCTTAAAACGGCCGTACTTATGGCTTGTTGTCTCAAGACCGGCGCAATTGTCGGAGGCGCTCGCGAGAAAGACGCCGACAGGCTCTATCGCTTTGGTATCAACATAGGGCTGGCTTTCCAATTACAGGACGACCTGCTCGACGTTTACGGCGACAGCGCTACTTTCGGCAAAAATATCGGCGGCGACATCCTTTGCGACAAGAAGACTTTCCTGCTAATTAACGCATTGCGACTTGCCAACCCATCTCAGAAAGCCGCAATAGAGCGCTTCAACAGCAGTAATAGCTTCGAGCCGCTTGACAAAATCACAACTTATACGGAGATATATAACGCACTGAATATCAAAGAGATTACATTAAAGAAGATAGATTGCTATTATCAACTTGCGATGACAGAACTTGAAAGCCTCGAAGCGGAGCCTGCTTCGCTGACAGAACTGAATAAGTTTGCCAAGATGCTGACGAGCAGAGAAACATAGAGTTGTACTTTTATGCAAATCATTGATAGTCATACACATATATATTCGGCAGAGTTTGATTCCGACCGTCGGGAAGTAATAGCGAGAGCGCATGCGGCGGGTATTTGTGCAGTTATGTTGCCTAACGAAGACGTCGGCAGCATTGAGGCCATAAGCAGAGTTTGTGACAGCGAGCCTGATTTTGCCTTCCCTATGATGGGCTTGCACCCTACGAGCGTAAACGTCGGCTATCTCAAAGAGTTGAGACAGATAGAAGCAGCCCTCGCCAAACGACGATACTACGCGATAGGAGAGATTGGAATGGATTTGTATTGGGACAAGACTTACAGGCGCGAGCAGCAGGACGCTTTCGAGACTCAACTGCATTGGAGCGCCGAACTGCAGATTCCGGTATCTATCCACACGCGCGAGGCGTTTGATGAAGTGATTGAAAGTATCTACAAAGCAGGTGCAGAACGGCTCAGAGGAGTGTTCCACTGCTTCACGGGCGCTGTAGCTCAATGGGCGGAGATAGAGAAACTGTCTTCGTTTTATGTCGGCATTGGAGGGGTTGCAACCTTCAAGAACAGCGTGCTTGTAGAGACCATGCGGCATATCCCTTTGCATAGGGTTGTTGTAGAGACCGATGCTCCCTATCTGGCGCCTGTTCCGTTCAGGGGCAAACGCAACGAGCCGAGCTACGTAATTGAGACGATAAAAAAACTTGCGGAATGGTACAAAATTGACCCCGAAATGGTCGCCGAGCAAACTTTTAACAACTCGTTAAGATTGTTTAACATTGAGGTCTTAAATGCTTGATAATAAGTAGTTTAAGCAATAAATTAAGGGCTATTAACCGGGAAAAGACCGAGATGTTAAAAAAATTTTTTCTGAAAAATGTTTGCATGTTATAAATTTTTCGTAATTTGCACCGTTTTTTGAGCGAAAAAATGCGTTTTTTGATGTTACGGAGAGATGCTCGAGTGGTTGAAGAGGCACGCCTGGAAAGCGTGTAAACGCCAAAAGCGTTTCGCGGGTTCGAATCCCGCTTTCTCCGCAAAGACAACAGAGTTTGAATTAATAAATTGATATACAAAATAGAATTACTAATTAAAATTAAACAAACAATGAAAAAAGTATTTACAAAAGCGTTCCTTGTAGCTGTGGCTCTCGGAACATCAGTATTAGCATTTGCACAGGATGCAGCGCCGGTAGTCGAAGAAAGTTTCCACCAAGCGCTCAAGACGAAGTTTATTGAAGGTAGCGCCAACTTCATGAGTATGGTCGCTATCGCCTTAATTCTTGGTCTCGCGTTCGTTATCGAACGTATTATCTACCTGAACCTTGCCGACACTAATGCCGACAAACTGCTCAAGGGTATTGAAGCAGCTCTCGACAAAGGCGACGTAGAAGCAGCTAAGGCTATCGCTCGCGACACACGCGGCCCGATCGCCTCAATCGCTTATCAAGGACTGTTACGTATCAACCAGGGTATTGACGTAGTTGAGAAATCAATCGTTTCTTACGGAGGTGTTCAAGGCGGTCTTCTTGAGAAGAATCTGTCGTGGATTACATTATTTATCGCGATGGCTCCCTCTCTGGGATTCTTGGGAACGGTTGTAGGTATGATTATGGCGTTCGACAAAATCGAACAGGTCGGCGATATCAGCCCTACGGTTGTAGCAGGCGGTATGAAAGTAGCCCTTATCACTACCGTAGGCGGTCTTGTCGTTGCTCTTCTGCTTCAAGTATTCTATAACTATCTTCTGAGCAAGCTCGAAGCCATTCTCAACAAGATGGAAGACGCTTCTATCACCTTGCTCGACTTGGTTATAAAATACAGTGTGAAATTTCAAAAATAAGTAATCATGGCAGTAACTAAAATAAGAAAAATTTCGAGCTGGACATTGATTACACTTTCTGTCATCAGCATCGGGGTCTTAGCATTGTTCTATTTCGGAGGAGACGGCGAAATGTACAAGGACAATCGTAACCCTATCTATACGGGAGAACTGCTCTATTGGGTGTATTTCCTGCTGGCGCTTAGCGCTTTTAGCCTCCTTGTCTTCGGCTTACTACAGTTCTTCAACAAACTGAAAACATCCCCCAAGTCAGCGCTGCTAACATTAGCCGTTTTTGCAGCATTCGCCATCCTTTTGGTGATTTCCTACACTATCGGCGACCCTACACCTCTGACCGGTCTCAATGTCGATTCGCAAGTCTATAACACACCGTTTTGGCTACAGGTTACCGACATGTGGCTCTATGCCATGTATATCCTGCTGGGATTGGCTATCGTTGCAATGATATGGGGCTCAGTCAAAAAAATGTTTAGTAAATAACCTCTAAAAACAAGAAAAAGATGGGTAAAAAGAGAAAAGTACCGAGCATTAACGGGTCTTCTTCTGCTGATATTGCTTTCATGTTGCTCTTGTTTTTCCTCCTGACGACTTCAATGGATACGGACCAGGGATTGCTGCGCAAGTTGCCCCCTCCTCCCGAAAGCAAAGATAAGCAGGACGAAATAAAAGTAAATGAGAGGAACGTACTTAAAGTGTTAGTCAGCTCCGACAACCGCATTATGTGCGGTGGCGAAGAGGTAACTTTAGCGCAGTTAAGGGAGAAAACAAAGGAGTTTATAGAAAACCCTGCAAATGCGGAAAATCTACCGGAAAAAGAAGAAGTGGATATTCCAATCATCGGTAAAAAGATGATTACAAAGAAGCACGTTGTATCTCTGCAATGCGACCGTGGCACCAAATATCAAACATATATTGATGCTCAAAACGAGTTGGCTGCATCGTATAACGAACTTCGAGAAGCCGCTTCCAAGTTGTATTTTGGCAACAAGAAATACAGCGAACTTGCTAGTGAAGAACAGGAGGCTATAGGTAAACTCTATCCTTCTAAGATTTCAGAGGCAGAACCGAAAGTTTATGGTGAAACCAAAAATAAAAAGTAGATAGTATGGGAAAATTCAGTAAAGCGGGCGGACGTGAAATGCCCGAATTGAACACGTCATCATTACCTGACTTGGTATTTGCTATTTTGTTTTTTTTCATGATGGTTACCACTATGCGTGAAGTAACACTGAAAGTACAGTTTCGCACACCACAGGCTACCGAGCTGATAAAGTTGGAGAAAAAATCGCTTGTAACAGTTATATATGTAGGCAAGCCTAACTCTGAAGAACTGCGTGCCAAATTAGGCAACGAACCTCGTATTCAGCTTAACGACCAGATATCCGAAATATCGGAAGTAGGGGCTTATATCGGCCAGGAAAAAGCGAGTATGAAAGAAGAAGACCAGCCGTTTATGACTACTTCTATCAAAGGCGACTATGAAACCAATATGGGTATAGTTACCGACCTCAAGCAGGCTCTTCGTGATGCTTACGCTTTGAAAATCAGCTACTCAGCCAAGCCAAGAATAAAGTAGTTTACAGTTTTTAGTTTCTAATCCAGGAGGGGGAATTGCTTTCGAGTATTCCCTCTCTACTTTTTTATGAGCCGCAGTAATTCGTAATTATTTACTATCTTTGACGTCACAAATTACAACAAAAACGATATTTACTATGGCACATTTTGAATTAGATGAGTTAGATCGTAAGATATTGACACGGATAGTGAACGACGCCCGTAAGCCCTTCCTCGAAGTGGCTCGCGAGTGTAACGTATCGGGTGCAGCCATTCATCAGCGCATTCAGAAGCTCGCTGCCGCCGGTGTTATTAAAGGCTCGGAGTTCGTGCTCGATAGCGAGAAGATAGGCTACGAGACATGCGCTTATATTGGTATATTCCTGAAAAATCCCGAACAGTTTGCTAATGTCTGCGAGGCATTGTTGAAACTGCCCGAGATAGTGGAATGTCACTGTACGACAGGCAAATACGATCTGTTTATCAAAATCTACGCTAAAAACAACCAGCATCTGCTGAGCCTCATCCACGACAAACTGCAACCGCTTGGACTGTCGCGGACAGAGACGATTATCTCGTTCAAGGAGACCTTCAAACGCAACCTCCCTATCTGCGATTTGTGATATTACGGGCAAGCACGCATTAAGGGTTTGCCCATATTGAAGCATTAAAGCGTATAACGTCGGCGAGAGTAGTAGTTTGGTGAAGACCGGGGAAGTTGAGAAACTGTACGTAGCGGGCGGTGGGAAGCGCTTCAAGGAAAGGCTGACCTACCGGATTATGCAGGTTGTCGATTATCATAACAGCTTGTGTTCGAGCTACTTCTGCTATCTGAGCGGCTTCGGGCGCACCGGGGCCAAAGATAGCGACAGGCGTTATACCAAACTCCTTTGCTAAAGACGCTTGAAAACGATGCACTACAATCGGTTGGCCTACAAGGGCTTTCAGCGTTTCACGGGCTGCGGACAGTTCGTGCCTGACAGCCTCAAGGTTGATACGAGCTATATCAGTCGTTCCCAAGCGCTCGGCAATATCGAGTACAGCCTTTTCGATAGAGGCAAAATCGTAGTCGGTGTGTATGTAGAGCATGCGGTCGGGAGGCAGGTCGAGGCCTGTTTTCAAGCGGTCGGTCATCACCTCGTAGCCGGCATAAATAATCAGCGACGCCTGCTGTAGGCGTGCTATATCACTCATTCGCAGTTCGTATTCGGAGGGATGCTCCATTTCTATCGGCGCGAGCACATAGACGCTGTCGGCTCCGGCGATGCGGGCATAAGCCGCTGTCCAGCCGCTGGTAGCCACTACAAGGCTCTCAGTATCAGATGTTTTGCCCTTGCAGGCAGTAAAAAGCAGGCAGCAGGCAATAAGCGGTAAGCAGTAAGAATTAAGCAGTTTCATTTTCGTTTGATTATAAAAATTATTACAAAAGAGATAGATGCGAGCGCGGCGATAGCTGAACTTGCGGGAATATCAAGCAACAGAGCGAGGAAAAAGCCTGCAATGGCAAAGAATCCGCCGAGTAAGGACGACCATACAATTACCTGCCGCATATTTCCGGCAAAAAATGTAGTTATAAGCGCCGGCAGCAGCAGGAGGGCGTCGAGCAATAGTGCACCGATGATTTTCATTGCCATAGCGACCGTCATAGCCGTCAGCAGAACGATAGAATAGTACAGCGCCCGTTCGTTAACGCCTGCGGTATAGGCTATTTCGCGGTCGAAAAAGAATGCCTGTAGTTGGCGATAATAAACAACCTGAAAAGCAATCAGCAAGGCGGCAAAAACGACTACTCCGCAGACTTCCGGCCATGTTGAGGCATAGAGGCTTCCCCAGAGCAGCGCCAGAGTATCCTTAGCCTGCACGTTACACTTATAAATAAGTATAAATGCCAGAGAGACAGAGATTACCATAAAAAATGTGCTTATATATCCCGCATCGGAACGTAGCGAGCGCGATATTTTGGTCATCAGCAGAACGAGAATAAGATTGGTGATGATAGTTGCGACGAAGGTATTCAGGCTGAAAGCCAGAGCTATAGCGCCACCCAGAATAGTGCCGTGCATAAGCATGAAACGTAGAGGCAGCAGGTTGAGGCGCAGCAGATAGACGCCTGTAAGCGGGAAGGAAAAACCTGCAACTACCAGCAGTATAAGTCCTTTGGCGATGGGCGAAAGAGTGAGCATCTCTAACATAGCCGCCCTCCTTTCAATTCACGCATATCCCAGCCAAGCCGCTCTGTCCATAGCGGGTCGTGAGATACAATCACTATTGTAGGCGTTTCTTTGCTGCACAATTCGTGCAAGAGCGCTAATAACTCCTCGCGGCCATCATTATCCAGAAATGAGGTAGGCTCGTCTAAAAGCAACACTTTGGCGTCCTGACAGAGGCATCGTGCGAGCGAGACCCGCTGTTTCTCGCCTCCCGAAAGTGAATGATATGAGCGTTTATGCAGGTTGAAGCATCCGGTGCGCCTCATCGCGAGTTCGACCTTATAGGCTATTTCGGCAGCAGATAGCTTGCTTCCCGCAAGCCCTATAGACACTACCTCGCTCGCCGAGATAGGAAAAGCGCTTTTGACGTTTTCCTGATGCACATAAGCTACGTCCGAGCGATGATGCTTCCATTCGGGACTACCTACTTGATAATCACCGACTTTAATCACTCCACTGCTTGGTTTTATCAGACCCAGAATGCTCTTTAGCAGTGTAGTCTTGCCAGCGCCGTTAGAGCCATAGATGACGAGTTGTTCGCCGGACTGCATGTTAAGATTCAGATTCTTCAGCGTCATTCCTGAGGTAACTGATACACAGAGATTTTCGATAGTTATTGACATTCCCATCACCTTGCCTGCACGTTTGCGAAGGAAGAGCCAGACATCCTCAACCGAATCATCGTCGTTGATAAGATATTCCGTTCGGCAGTCAATCTGCTCCACCATTGTATCGAAAGTGTAGGCCACGCCTGCTTTCTCAAAGACCTTGACGGCACGCTGACTGATAAGCTCTATATGGCAGCGGCGGACGCCGAGATATACTATCATAGAGGCGGCGGCAAGTCCTGCAACCTTGTCGTGGAGCGTCAACTCGGCAGGCAGAAACGGATGTGTAGCCAGAAAGTCGTTTAATTCAAAAAGCGGATGCAGCCAGTGAGAATCGCTGGTGAAGATAATAGTATCCAGATGCCTGACTGTCAATGTTTTATCCATGACGTTAAATGTTTATCCTCTGCGGCTGATTTTACGCAGTCGGTCTTCATCAATAATCCTTATCTTGCGTCCGTCGATGGCGATGATATGTTCGGAAACAAACGTCATCAGTGTGCGGATAGCGTTGGAAGTCGTCATGCTAGAGAGGCTGGCGAGGTCTTCGCGCGAGAGGTAAACGCTGATAGTAGCTCCGTCTTCTTCGAGGCCGTAGTTGTCGCGCAGGAAGAGCAGCGATTCGGCTAAGCGTCCGCGAATATGTTTCTGCGTGAGGCTAACGGTGCGCTCGTCTGCAATACCGAGGTCGATGGACAACTGTTTGAGGAAAAACATCGCCAGATTGGGGTTGCAGAAAATCAGCTGCTCGACTATATCCAAAGGGATAATACAGACGGTACATGCCTCGAAAGCCGATGCACACGTGAGATAAGGCTTTTGAGCAAATCCCGCCCTGTAGGCGAAATACTGGATAGGTTTTATCATGCGAATGATTTGACTGCGTCCCACTCCATCCTTGTAAATCTTGACCTTGCCCTTGAGCAGGCACATCATATCTCGCGGCTCATCTCCCTCGCAATAAATCATTTCGTTCTTTTTGAAATGCATAATTTTCGAGTGAGTGCGCAAAATATCCCGTTCTTCCTCTTCAAGAACTCTCCAAACCTCTGTGAGGCTGGTAGATAAGTCTATTGTTTTCTTCTCCTGTATAACCACTTTGCCTTAATAAATGTGTTGAATAGCATTGTTTCAAAGCACAAATATACAACATATTTTTGACATGAAATAACTTTTTCGTCTTTTTTTTATACACCTCACTTATTGAGGCTTATCTCAATCTCTCCAATGAGCGGACGAGGGTTTCGTCGGCGCCAATGTTGCGTATGGCTAAATAATTGAGTATCAGGGAAATAAGAGGGAACGAAGTCCAGATACACGGAGTGATGCTGAGGTCAGGTAGGAAAGGCGAGCCGCTGAATATCCGGAGGTAGTAAACTGCGAGCAGGCAAAAACCTATGATTATCAGCGAGTTGAATATACATAATCGTATCTGCAACATACGTTTCTTATACATGAAAATGATGGTGAACGAAAGTAGCGCCACGAGGCTTGCCAAGGCAAACAGCGCCCATGTCGAATATGCAAGTACGAAAGAGCTTGTTCCGGCATTATCGACCGTTTCGAAATTGAGGCCGGCAGCGTCAAACGAATAAACATCATCACCCGACTGCAAGGATGCAATCGGGAGAAAGACAATAGCGACAAATAGCGCCGCCACAATCAGTAAGTAAAGCGTCTGAATACGTTGAATCATAAATTGTCGATAGCTTCTTTTTTGACAGGATTTTTCCAATAAATATCGCCGTCTTCATATTCCTTGGTTGCAATCAGCGTTGCCTTAGGTAACTTCTCGTAGTAGCGTGAAATCTCTATCTGTTCGCGGTTCTCGAACACCTCTTCGAGGTTGTCGGTGTTGTTGTCGAACTCCGACAGTTTCTTGTCCAAATCATGCTTCATAGAGGCTGATATCTGGTTGGCTCGCTTCGAGACGATGACCACAGTTTCATACACGTTGCCGGTATCTTTCCACATCTTGCTCATATCGCGCGAGACGGTGCTTGTAGGCGCTTTTGATTTACGATAATCCATTGTTAGTTTGATATTTAATTAATAATTATTTTCTATTTTAGCGTTAGCATACTCGAAATATTTTTTCACCTGCCTGATGTATTTGCCTTCGGGAAACTCATTCATGTAGTTGTAGTATTCATCGACCACTTCGCGGTATCGACCCTGCAAACGCTCATTAATACTTACTACCGCAAGCTCATACTTGGAGCATAGTTTCAGGTAGGAAAGCTCTTCGCGATACTTTGTGTCGGGATAGTCCTTGAGGGCGTTTTCGGAAGTAAGCACGCAAGCGGTGTAGTTATTGCCCATATAGGTGCCGATGTTGTAGTATAGCTTAGCAGCGAGATACTCCTTGTATGCAAGTTTTTCCTGCAGGTCGAAGAGCAGCTGCTGCGCTTCCTTGGCTCGCTCGCTCTGAGGATAATATTCGAGATAGAGGAGGAACTGTTTCATAGCTTCGTGGGTCTGCGCCTGGTCAAGACGCGGGTCGGGCGAATCGAGATACAGTCCGTAAGCGCCGTAATACCGCGACAATTCGGCAAATTCGCCCTTGGGATAGGTGTTGTAATAAGTCTTGAAATACTCCGACGCCGTTATGTAATCCTTCTGTCCGTAATAGCTTTGCGCTAACAGATAGAGCGATTCTTCAGCCTCAGCGCGTCCGCGAAAGTAATGAACAACCTCTTCGAGCAGGGTTGCCGACTTGACATACTTCTTTTGGTTGAAGTATTTTTTGGCGTAAGAATACTTCAAATCGGGGTCCTGGCTCTTCAGTAATTTGTTGTACTCCCCGCAGGAAGACATCACAAACGACGCAACACAGAGTAATAATGCAATCTTTCTCACTTTAATCGTATTTTGGGCTGCAAAGATACAACTATTATTCGGATTAGCGTTATTTTTGACGTTAAAAAATTACAATCGATACAAGTCGCTTGCTGCCAAAAGCTCTAATTTGTTGGCTGTTAAGACTTCTGCGCACTTCTTCAAATCGTCCGGCCGGATGATAACATTAGCCGCGTCTCCTTCCGAAAAAGCGTACATATATTCGATAGACAGACCGGCAGCGGCAATGTATTCCATCGCTTTGGCGAGTGCGCCGGGACAGTTTGGACAGCGCAGGCATATCACATCAGCCTGAGATACAGCATATTGATGCTCGCGCAGGACGCTGATGGCGCTCTCGGTATCCGATACTATAAGGCGCAGAATGCCGAAATCGGAATTTTCGGAAACTGTAAACGCCGTCATATTTATGCCTGCTTCGCCCAAAAGTGTAGCTACTTCCGTGAAGCGACCTTTCTTGTTTTCTAAAAAAATCGATAACTGTTTTGTCAACATAATTGCTTGGTTTTTACGTTAATACTTAAACTAATTTACGTTTGTCGATAACGTGTTTGGCTTTGCCCTGACTGCGCTCGATGGTGCGAGGCTCTACCAACCTGATTTCGGGGGATATGCCCAGAACGCTTTGCAGGCGGTGGCTTATCTTCTTTCGCATCTCCATCAGCTTGGTCATCTCGTCGGTGTAGTATTCTTGACGCACTTCGACGTCAATTTGGAAAGTGTCGGTGTTATCAACTCTATCGACGGTTATCATGTAGTAAGGCTCAAATTCGGGCATTTCGAGGATGACTGATTCGACCTGCGACGGGAAGACGTTGACGCCACGGATTATCAGCATATCGTCGCTACGTCCGAGGATACGGTCCATGCGTACAGCAGTGCGTCCGCAGGAGCAACGCTCATAGTGCAGAGCCGTCAGGTCGCGAGTACGATAGCGAATCATCGGCATTCCTTCCTTAGTGATGGTTGTGAAGACAAGTTCGCCCTGCTTGCCATGCTCTAAGGGTTGCAGTGTCTGCGGGTCAACTATTTCGGGATAGAAATGGTCTTCCCAGAGGTGCGTACCGTTTTGGCACGCGCACTCGCCGCCGACGCCCGGACCGCATACTTCCGTCAGTCCATAGATGTCATAAGCCTTGATATGCAGTTTGTCTTCGAGTTCGCGGCGCATGTTTTCAGTCCAAGGCTCTGCGCCGAAAGCGCCGATACGCAGCTTGAATTCCTCAATAGGAAACTCCGATTCACGGATTGCTTCGGCGAGGTGGAGGGCATACGAGGGTGTGCAGGCAAGTGCATTAGCGCCGAAATCGTGCATCAGCTGTATCTGCTTCTGCGTATTGCCGCTACTCATCGGAATGACCGTGCCGCCGATGTATTCAGTGCCTTGATGTGCGCCTAAACCGCCGGTAAACAGTCCGTAGCCATACGAAACCTGCACTATGTCGTTCTTTGTCAGTCCGTAAGCCGTCAGGCATCGGGCTACGCCTTCGCTCCAGACCGAGAGGTCATTGCGAGTATAGCCCACGACTATAGGCTTGCCCGTCGTACCCGAAGAGGCCTGTACCCGCACAATCTCCGACATCGGAGTAGCCATCAACCCGAAAGGATAGTTGTCTCTCAGGTCGTTCTTCACGGTGAAAGGCAGTTTGGCAATATCGTCTATCGACCGGATATCGTCAGGCGTTGTGCCTGATTCTTGCATTTTCGTACGGTAGAAAGTTGTGTTGTGATAAACACGTTCTACTACTTGCTTCAACCTGATGGATTGAAGTTTGTGCATCTCGTCACGCGACATGCACTCCATTGTTTCATTCCAAATCATATTAAAAAGTCTTGTTTTAGTGGTACATTAATTTGATTTTCGCTGCAAAGTTACAAAAAAGAATTGATAATTATGATGCTATTGACTGTAAATAATTCAGCAGTTGGTTGAAGTTGTATGTCAGGTCGGAGTTGCCGCTCGTCGGGATAAGCGAGAAGTCATAAGCAGAAAGCTCTGATTTGACGCCTGCTTTGAACGTGGAGGGATGCTTCAGGACGAGATAGTACATGGCAGCGGATTTTTCGCCGGTGAAATCAATGATAACGTCGGCGTTCAGGCCGTAGAACTGTCGTTGCAGGCTTTTGTCGGGGAAACCCCACAGATTGATGTCGCGGTCGGCTCGTAGCAACAGATAGTTGGAAACCCACGTCGGCACATCCTTTGCGGTAGGAGCATAGACGGCAGTGTTGACTACTTTGTTCATAGCTTTGAGGCGTTCGATGCAAGGCCGTGCTTTGTTCCAGTCTTTTGCGTCGCAGATAAATAGTACCTTATGGACGTCGCGGAGCGAGCGATATTGGTGCAGACGACTTGCCGATTGACTTGCAAGCCTCTTTAATTCTCGGTTTATGAAATAGTTAGTTAGTATCATTGTTCGTTGATTAAGTTGATGAAATCCGGTTCGTTGATAATCTTGACTCCAAGTTGTTGAGCTTTTTCGAGTTTGGCGGGACCCATGTTTTCGCCGGCGAGGATATAGTCGGTATTGCCTGATACGGAGCCGACATTCTTGCCTCCGTGCAGCTCTATCAAAGCCTTGTATTCGTCGCGTGAATGTTGTGTGAAAGAGCCGCTGATAACGAATG
Organism: Tannerella sp.; assembly: GCA_031290635.1. Taxonomy (GTDB): domain Bacteria; phylum Bacteroidota; class Bacteroidia; order Bacteroidales; family Tannerellaceae; genus Tannerella. The sequence continues at coordinate 14,108 of JAITNE010000004.1, forward strand.
TCAAGCCTTGCAGTCGGTCGGTGCTTCGGGTCTGTTGCACTTCGTTGAGCTGCATCTGTAAGCCGTATTCTTTCAGTCGGAGGATTAATTTACGGTTACGCTCGTCGGCGAAAAAGTCTGCTATGCTTTGAGCTATCCTCCGACCAATGTCTTCGACGGCATTTAGCTCTTCTAATGAAGCATTTTCGATGTTTTCTATCGTTACAAGCGTCTTGGCAAGGCGTTTAGCTCCTGTTTCACCTACCAGGCGTATGCCGAGAGCATGAATAACGCGCTCAAAAGGCGTTTGTTTCGATGCTTCGATGCTTTCGAGGTAGTTGTGGGCGCTTTTTTCCTGCCAGCCCCTGAGGTGCATAAGGTCTGAGAATTTAACCTCATACAGGTCGGCTACATTGCGTACGTAGCCTGCATTGTAGAGGTCTTCGACCGTTTCGGGGCCGATATTGATGTTCATCGCTCGGCGGGTTACGAAATGTTCTATCCGTCCCTTAATCTGCGGCGGGCAGTCCCATTCATTCGGGCAGAAGTGCGCCGCTTCGCCTTCCGTGCGTTTCAGCATGGCGCCACATTCGGGGCAATGGGTGATGAAACCTATCCTGTCGCAGGTCATAAACGTGCGTGCTTCGGTGTTTACGCCAACGATTTTGGGGATTATTTCGCCTCCCTTCTCCACAAAGACGCTATCTCCGGCATGAAGGTCGAGTTCGGCGATGATATCAGCATTATGCAGCGAAGCGCGTTTTACTAAAGTGCCCGCCAACTGTACCGGTTCGAGGTTTGCGACCGGAGTTATCACCCCTGTGCGTCCTACCTGATAGGATATGGAGTTGAGGCGGGTTTCGGCTCTTTCGGCTTGAAACTTGTAGGATATAGCCCAGCGCGGGCTTTTGGAGGTGAAACCAAGCGTGCGCTGCTGTCGGAGTGAGTTGATTTTAAGTACTATGCCGTCGGTTGCTACCGGCAGGTTTTTGCGTTCCGTGTCCCAGTATGCGATATAATCCAGAACGTCCTGCATGGTTGTGCAAACACGTATGACTTCGGGTATCTTGAAGCCCCATGAACGCGCGGCGGCGAGGTTGTCGGAGTGCGAATCGGAGGGGAGGTCGTCGCCTAAGAGGTAGTAGAGATATGCGTCGAGGCGGCGTTCGGCTACTATCCAGGGATGCAGCTGTTTGAGTGTGCCTGAAGCTGCATTGCGGGGGTTGGCAAAGAGCGGTTCTTCGTCGGCTTCACGTTGCCGGTTGATGCGCTCAAACTCTGCGTAAGGCAACAATATCTCGCCTCTGATTTCAAATCGCGAGGGATAGTTATCACCGCTTAATCTCAATGGAATGGAGCGGATAGTGCGGACATTGGCGGTTACGTCGTCGCCTCGCGTGCCGTCGCCCCGCGTTATTGCCCGCTTCAGTTCTCCGTCTTCATAGATGAGCGAGATGGATGTGCCGTCGTATTTCAGTTCGGCGACTACTTCAAACGGTTCTACGAGCGCACGTGCTGTGCGTTCGTAGAAGTTTTGAACCTCGCCTTCGGAGTAGGTATTGCCGAGCGAGAGCATTGGATATTGGTGTTCTACCTGCTCGAACTCGTTGGATACATCGCTTCCTACTCGTTGCGAAGGCGAGAGAGGGTCGAAATATTCGGGGTGCTGCGCTTCGAGGGTCTGCAATTCCTGCATCATGTCGTCGAACTCGCGGTCGGTAACCGTCGGCGCAGACAGGACATAATAGCTATGATTGTGCTTGTCCAAGTCCCGGCGCAGTTGCTGTAATTTCAGTTTAATGTCGTTCATATCGTTGTCCGTGTTGCTTATTTTACGGGCAAAGATAGCAAATTAATTGCGAATAAGGGCATCACTCAAAAACAATATCGCCATAGGAATTGGATATTTCAACCAAGGCTTTGGGGTTGCTGTCCTTGCCGGCCATAGCGACTACGATGTCTTTTTTGACTATCGTCTTCTCAAGAAACTTGACGTTGCCTGTTTTGATACTTCCGAACTCGGTGCTCAGGACGGCTTTGAAATCATGCTTCTCGGTGATGGCAATGTTTAGTTTTGAGAAGGATGCTTTAATGTCTATCTTCGAAAAGTCTTTGGCTACTTCCTTGATTTTAAGTGGACTGTAAGAGAGTTTTTTGGCGACGAGGTAATCGCCAAGTTTCTCGATGGCGATGTTTGTAAACTCGGATGAAAGGTCGATTTGTTCTACTGATTCTATCTTCAGCTTGTCAAACTCGACCTTGGCCACTAATGAGCCTATCTCGCCTAAATTGGACGTCGAGAAACCGCTTTTGAAGGTCAAGTCTTTGCACTTGTTGAGCGTCGTCCCGCCGAACTCTATATCGAGCTTGGCGGTAACCAGCTCGTTAGCATAGAACTTGCCGAACTTGACTTCTGCCTCGAATGGTTCGCTGCTGCGGTCAATTCTGACGTCTCCGAACTCGTTCTTCAAAATCTGTTTAGTCTTTTTAGGAACGATCACCAGCATATCTACGGTACGGCTGCAATTGTTGCAATTGAAGTCTTTGAAGAAAGATGTGATGACTGTGATATCATCGTCACCCTTTGCGAATACAAATTGGACAGCTTCGGCATTTGCTTTGGCTATGTCATTTGTCTTGCCTTTGCCGGTGATGGTTATGTAAAAGACAATCTTGCCATCGACGCCTTCCTGAATGGTGATGTTGCCAAACTTGTTAAAGATGTTAATCGAAGGCGATGAGCCTACGTCATACTCTTGCCGCTTCTCGATTTTGTGTTCCGCCAAATCAAAAAGGTCGGGGGATGAACTACTTGCAACCCCTGCTACAGAGGTCGTGAACATGGTGATAAACACCGTAAT
>JAITNE010000038.1 GCA_031290635.1 Tannerella sp.
GTATCTTTTAAATGGGTTGAATGGATCTTTTAGATAGCTTGAAGGTACTTCCGAACTACCTTGAATGTATTTTGGAGATGCAATGACGGTTTGTATTTTGTTGTTTCCATTGCTGTATATTTAACGGGCGACCATTGCAGTGGGTCGCCCGTTACATTATAATTTTATCAGTATATCCGTCAGATGTTGCCAAAAGAGGGCTACAGTGCTTATTTCAATGCGTTCGTCGGGCGAGTGCACAGCACGCATGGTAGGACCGAACGAAATCATATCCATATCAGGGTATTTAGCAAGGAAGAGGCCGCACTCCAAACCCGCGTGAATAGCCATTATCTGTGGCTCGCGACCGAAGAGTTGGCGGTAACTCTCCTGTGCCGTCTTGAGGATTTTAGAATCGGGGTTAGGCGCCCAACCCGGGTAACCGTCGCCGTGCGTAACCTTAGCGCCTGCGAGATGAAAGACAGCCGCTACCTGATCTGCTACGGCAATCTTGGACGAGTCGAGTGAACTGCGCTGGCTTGTCCCTACAACAATCTGCGCATCGCCAATAGCCTTGATAGAAGCGAGGTTAGTAGAAGTCTCTACAAGCCCCTCAATATCATGGCTCATGGTTACAACACCATGCGGACAGGCGAGCAGCGAGTTAATCAGACGGTCGCGCAGTTCGTTTGTTAGAACGGTAGCAGGCGCATCGGTCGATTCCATCAGCAGGCGCACATTAGGATCAACGCGACGCAGTTCGTTTTCGATATCAGCGGCAAAATTATTAAGCAGCACCCGCACCTGTTCACGTTTGTCGGCCGACAAACCTATGACGGCAGAAGCTTCGCGAGCGATGGCGTTATGCAGGTTACCGCCTTGAATCTTAGCAAGCGTAAAGTCGCACTCTTCGCGCAAGCGATAGAGGAAACGAACAAGCAACTTGTTAGCGTTACCCAGACCTTTGTGGATATCGCAGCCCGAATGACCGCCGTTAAGACCGGTAACTGTGATTTGAAAATACTGAAGCGAAGCGGGTGCAGCTACAGGGCTAAAGTCGAAAGTCGCTATCGTTCCCTTGCCGCCTGCGCATCCCACAAAAATCTGCCCTTCGTCTTCGCTGTCGAGGTTAAGCAGTATCTTGCCTGTAAGAAAGCCTTCTTTCAGAGCATTAGCGCCCGTCAGACCGGTTTCTTCATCGACCGTAAACAGGCATTCGAGCGGCCCGTGCTTTACGTCCGACGAGCATATCACCGCCAGCGCCGCCGCTACGCCAATGCCGTTATCCGCGCCGAGCGTAGTACCTTCGGCACGCAGCCATTCGCCGTCAATAACAGTGCGGATAGGGTCGCGATCGAAGTCGTGCACAACGTCGTTGTTCTTCTCGCAGACCATGTCGAGATGCGCCTGCAGAACGATCGTCGGCAAGCGCTCGTAGCCCTTTGTCGCCGGCTTCGATAGACAGAGGTTGCCCGCCGCATCTTTCTTGATAGCTAAGCCTTTAGCTGCTGCCAGCCTCTCGATGTACTCTATTATCTTACCTTCCTTCTTCGAAGGACGAGGTATCTGAGTTATCTCATGGAAATACTTCCATACTACTTTTGGTTCTAAATCGTTAATAATCATAATGTTTAATGTATTTATTGTTGAATAATTAATTGTTAAATCTCTTCAATATCTGTGTTTAAAAAACAAAAGCACAAAAATAATCGCCTTAAGAACACGGAATAATCTATTAAACTTGTATCTTTGTGCCCACAAAAGTAAGAAAAAATGTTCATAGTTGTAGTTGCAAGTATAATAATTCTTCTCATCAGTATGCTTTTGATGGGCATAAAGGTAGTATTAAAGAAGGATGGTCGTTTCCCCGACACGCACATTGGCAGCAATCAGTCGATGCGTAAACGGGGTATAAGTTGTGCTGCGACACAGGACTATGAAGCCGGAAGGCGTAAAAACATTTTTCAGATGCTTGATAAACAATTGAATATTAAATAATTAATTATATAAATAGAAATGAAGGATAAAATACATTATGTGATTGAAGCGGCTCTGGCAGTGGCCGTTCTAATTTTGTTCGCTCTGAATTTTACGGACAAAGGGCAGTTGTTGTCGGGTCAGGATGCGGCAGACGGGGCAAAGGTTGATAACACCCTACCGATTGCCTATGTCGATATGGATTCGTTACTTTCGTATTACTCCTACTCGATTGACTTGAACGAGCAGTTGATGAAGAAGTATGAGAACGTGCGAGCGACTATGACTGAGAAACAGCGCAAGTTTGAGGTCGAAGCGACTGATTTTCAGCGCAAGGTTGAGACCAACTCTTTTTTATCACAGGAGAGAGCCAAGTCTGAGCAGCAACGACTGCTTAGCAAGCAGGAAGAGTTGAGGAGGCTTGACGCCGAACAAACTCAAAAGCTTTCGGACGAGCAGGCTCGCATGAACGAGGATCTGCGCTCGACGATAATTAAGAACGTGTCGATATTCAACAAAGACAAAGGCTATCAACTCATTATGGGCAAAATCGGCGAGAATATTCTATATTCAAATCGGAGCTTTAACATTACCTCTGAGATTATTGAGTACCTCAACAAGCAGTACGCCGTCTCGCCTTTGATAAAAGCGACTGATTAGGAATTAGTTTCGTCCTTAATTATCTTTGTCAGAAGCGAATACATAGTCTCCGACATATCGTAGCCTCGTCGATTAAAAATATCGACGGCAAGGTCTATAGGGTTTAGCTTATGCAAGTCGGCTTCAACCGGTTCATCCGTATCATATTTTGTTGTATCCTTTTGCGTGAAGCAAGTAAGGCGGGCAAGTTGTACGCGCTTGGTTTTGAGGATATTCTCTACAGTGTTGTGCAGCGACGGTTCAGGCTCGGCGATTCTTACAATTAACTCTAAATAAGGCGCTTCGTGCTTGTCGCCTTCGGGCAATTGATGCAGCCTCTCAATCAACTCTTTTATCGAATCGGCAAAGATGCTTTGCAAGGGGATTAGGGGAGATAGCTCTATTTTTTCTATATTAGCCTTGTTCTCAGCGAGTTCGACAACTATTACCGATTGTTTGTTAGTGCGCTCGGCAAAACTCATAGGCAAAGGAGCGCCGGAATAGTAAGCGTTCTCGCGGTGAGGTAGATGCTGTGCGCGATGCAGATGTCCTAAGGCTATGTAACTTAATTGTTCAGGAAAGGCTTCGCTTCGTATGCCCTCTTCGCCGCCTATTATTATGCGTTCGGATTTGTCTTTTTGTGATATGGTAGCGCCGCCGGCGTAAAGGTGTGCCATCGCTATGACAGGCAAGGATTTATCCGGAATATGAGAATATGCGTCAGTGAAGAGTTTTTCTACGCTTTTGCTAAGGTTTTCGGCGGGAGGATAATCCCCATAGCGCAGGTATGGTACGGCTAAACACCATGCCGTAATTGCAGCGCCCTGCCTGATAGGGATAATAAGATGCTGATAGTCGATTTCGCCGTCTGCTGTGCGCTTAACGACGCCTCTAACGTGAACATTCAGCAATCTCAGCAGAGCTGCGGGCGCTTCGAGGCGGGCGGAGGAATCGTGATTACCGGCGATAATAATTATTTGAAGGTCAGGGTTTTCGGATGTTACCTCGTAGAGGAAGCGATAGTACATTTCCTGAGCTTCGGCAGGAGGGTTAGGACTGTCGAAGACGTCGCCGGCAACTAAGAGCGCATCTATATCTCTTTCTGCAATAATCCGTCGAATTGCGGACAAGAAATGCAAATGTTCTTTTTGGCGTTCAAAATCGTGGAAAGTCTGCCCCAAGTGCCAATCTGCCGTATGTAAGATTTTTAGCATAGCTTCATCCTTATTCTATCAATTATACTCAGTTGACCTTTACTTATGGTAAAGTAGGGAGTTTGTCGAGCGCCAAACTCGCGGAAGAAACGCTCTACGCCTGGTAACATCGAGCCTTCGAAATCAAAGACTTTGGAACAGGCTGAAGTATGGCGGATAGCTTCCCAGAGAACAAGACTGTGTGCGCCCGAACGACGTAGTGCAGGGTCGCCGCCGCCTGCAATATAGTATGCTGAAGATGGTTGCATAACAATAAAAGCGGCTGCATGAAGGCGACCTTCCGGGTCGTATCCGCCAAACAATGCGCCTTGACCGCGTGAAACGGCTGCTGCAATTAATCGACGCAATACATTGACGTTCTGTTTATTACGAATGTTTTGACGCTCGAAAGTCTGTTCCTGCACTCGCAGAAAATCATC
>JAITNE010000006.1 GCA_031290635.1 Tannerella sp.
GCCGTCTTCTTGTATCCGTAGCGTTGCAGCAACATGCCGCCGGGGATGCCCATCACCGCATAAGCGATAAAGTTGGCGAGGTTGCCGAATAAACCAAGCGCATTAGATACGCCGAACTGATTTATTAAAATCTTCCCCATAGGGGCTGCCAGGTTGGTAACGAATGAAATCATACCAAACAGTAATACCATCATAATGATGGGTAACAAATAATTTTTGTTGTCTTTTTGTGCCATAATTCTAAGATTATTAATTTATTAATGGTTGAAAAAAAATTTATTTCTTGGGTTTGTCAGCGATTGGAAACTTGAAAGAGGTAAAGCTAAAAAATTTCTCGTCAGGTCGCAAAACCGTTGAAGGATACTCCGGCCGGTTCGGGCTGTCGGGAAAATGTTGAGTCTCGATGCAGAAAGCCGAGCGTCGAGGGTAGCGTTTACCGTTCTTGCCGACTAAATTACCTGTCATCCAGTTGCCTGTGTAGAGTTGCACTCCCGGTTCGGATGTGATTACTTTCATAAAAATATCGGTCTTGGGAGAGTGGCATACTACGGTAGCGCCAAAATTGCCATCAGCAACGCTGTTCTTCAATATATATGTATGATCGTAGCCGTGACCGAATTTCAGTTGCTCGCAGTCGGCGTCGATATATTCGCCGATCTTACCTGCAAAGTTGAAATCCATTGGCGTGCCTTTGACCGGAGCCTTAGGGCCGTAGGGGATAGCCGTTTCATCGGTAGGCAGATAGTAGTCGGCGACAATTACAAGTCGATGGTCGCCAATATAAGGATCGCCCGCGCCCGAGAGGTTGAAGTACGAGTGATTCGTAAGATTCAACACCGTCGGTTTGTCGGTTACAGCCTCATACACGATACAAAGAAAATTCTCTTCATCTTCCTCGTCCTTTCCTATCTTGTATGTAACGGTTGTTTCGAGTGTGCCGGGAAAGCCTTCTTCGCCATCAACCGACACATATTTCAGTTTCAAGGAGCGATCTTTAACTTCTACAACGTCCCAGACTACGGAGTTGAAGCCTTTGACGCCGCCATGCAGACTGTTAGGTCCGTTGTTGGTAGCGAGTTTGTCATAGACGACGCCGTCAAGCTCGAAGCGTCCTTTAGCGATACGATTGCCGTATCTGCCGCAGATTGCTCCGAAATAACGTTCTTCCGACGTCAGATAGTCGTCGATAGAAGCGTGTCCTAATACTATGTCCGTAGGATTCCCGTTTTGATCGGGCACCACGAGGGACACTATCTTAGCTCCATAGTTGGTGATGGCTACTTCCATGCCCGAATCGTTCGTGAGCACGTAAAGCGAGACTTCTTTACCATCTACAACCTTCTGAAAATCAGAAATTTTCAGTCCTGAAAGGGTCTGTTCGTTCTTCATAAAATCGTTTAAAATCGACTGTAAAGGTAGGGATATAATTTGAAACACGCGGAGTTCGGGATATGTTATAAAACATGTTTTTGTCAAATGATAGTTTAGTCCACGGTTTTGAGCTGCAATATGAGTTAGTGCACATCAACGATTTGAGGGTATGGAGTCGGTTTTTGTTTTGAAGATGTCGGAAAGTGTGTTGAAGTCTTTGCGGAACATTAGTCCTACTCCTTGACGTGTGAGTGATTTGGTATTGTAACGATAGAGGTCGTTTGCGTGATTGTAGGCTTTGAGGCTGATTTCGCCGCTGCGGGTCAGCTTATATTCGAGGTCAAACTCGCCTATGAAGGCATTCGATTGAATATAGTTATCCTTGTATCCGAAATTGCCGTTGAATTGCAGGCGGTTATTGAGCAGTTTGCTCGACAGCAGCATCTCCACTTCGGTATCTTTTATTCCGTCTTGTCGCGAGCGTATGTTAGTGCCTATCTGCACTTTATCGGTGATAGTACCGAGTAGGTTCGACAGTTGCGAGGATAGCGCCGATGAAGCCATAGCGCTAAATTCATCGCCGGTGTATGTATTGCGCGAGTAGTCGGGAGTATAAAACTTGCTGAGCACCAGGAGGTAAATGATTTGTCGCGTCATCATATCTTCGGTATCGATAAATGATCTGACTTGTCGTTCAAGCTCGCTGTTTGAGTTAGGCAGTTCGAGGTCGAACGAGATTCCCGGATTCTGCAACCGACCGTCTAACTTTAGTATGCAATTAACAGGTATTGTGGGCGTTCCCGTTTCCATTATCAGCGTTTCGTCGAGGTCTTGAATATTGGCTGCTAAACTGTATAAAGCCTTGATATCGAGGATTGCTGCCATCGGATCTCCGCTAAACGAAACCGTGCTGCCATCGCGAATCTTAAAGCGTTTGCGCACAACCTGCTGCAGGTTAAAGTTGTATGTGCCGTCAGTAATCAAGTAATTACCAAACAATTGCAAATCATTACGATTGCCATAAATAACTTGAATATCACCATTGCCTTCACCCGTTAATTTTTCGCCTTCGGCGGGATTGATTGTTAGCTCAATCTTCGCGTCGGGCGTAGCGTTTACACGGATGTCAAGTTTATAATCCATAGTAGAATGATCGTTCCCGTTACTGTTGACGGGCGTTGTTGTATCGCCATTCTGTCGATGTTCTACGAAAGAAATAAAATCATAATCGTTGGCTTTCGAACCGTTCATAAAATTGAAACCTATCGATGTTCCTGCTTCACAACGGGCATTGCCCTCAACGAGGATATTATCTTCCCCACCTTTGATTTTTGTTTGTCCGGTGGCATAGACCTTTCCGTATATCTTAGGATTGGCGGTTTGCGAAACATCATAAACCAGCATTTTGTTTGCGTTGATATCAAGTTCATACTTCAGGTCGCGAAAGCTATTGTGATGAAGCGTGAAGTCCAGTATTCCCGTACCGGTACTGTCTCTGTCAAGGACGGCCGTCTGTTTTGTGCGGACGTAGTCTTTAGCAAGAACGAGAGTATCCGAAAACGAATATGAGGTATTCAGAATATTCACTTTCATGCCGGCGACGCGGATATAGGGGCTTCCTTCTATATAAATATCGGAGAAATTGCCGTGTAGATGGACATGACCGAAGCCTGATCCTTTCACGTCGCTGGCAAAGGCATTCATATATCTTTGCATGAAAGCAATGTCAATATCATTCGCGTCGAAATGAATCGTGAGGCCTTGATTTGCGCCTACGGGAACGATATATCCATTGACGTCGGTCCATGTAGTATCGTTTTTGTAGATTGACCCTAACAGAGATATTGCCAGACTGTCGTTGTCCCAATCGCTTGAGAGGCTCAGTCTGCCTTGAACTACCTGATTAAAAGAGAAATCCTGCACGCCTAAGCGTCCTTCTATCATCATGCTCCCAAGCAGGTCGCGACCATAAAAGTCGCCGGTTGCAAGTCCGCCGAATCGCAGAGCAGGAATGTTCAGTACGTCAAAGATATATGATATTTCAATATCTTTCATATCAAGGAAAAACTTCTCTTTGGGATTGTTCGAGATAATGCCGTCGAGATGCAGGAATTGCTCTCCTTTGGTAAGGTAAAAATTGTCGATGTTGATATTGCCGTTAGTGATTGTAACCGAGGCTGGGTCAATGTGCCAGACGGAATCTTTCATTATTATCTGCGCAGGAGGTATGGTTATTTCGGTACGCAGACTGGCGAATCCGTCCGTGTCAGTGTCTTTTACAAACAAGGTCGAGGCTTCTATCTCAGCCTCATATTTTTCGGTCTTGTCATTTGACCATTTCAGTTTGAGGTCTATCTTGTCGTCTCCGATGTCGGAGGTCAGGTTTAGCGTGTTATGCAGACCGTTTTTGTTGGAATGCGTTACATTCAGGTTTAGATTCATCTTCTCATCTTTATTATCAATGAGAATGTTTCCATTTTCAAACTTGCTTGTTCCAATATTGAAACTTGGTATCTTCATATCGCTCAGCAACTCGCCCGAAGCATCATCGTAACGTCCCTCAATGGTTGCCTTTCCGAGGATAGTAACAGGCAGGTTCAATGTATTTGAAATATGTTCTGTATTGTTGATAAATATCTGATAATCAAATGAATTTTTCCCTGTCGGCACATTGTTTTTACAGTATGTTTCGACTATCGA
>JAITNE010000009.1 GCA_031290635.1 Tannerella sp.
GTATGGGTAATCCTTTGATTCTCTTGCTCTTTGCTTTTCAGCGTTCCAATACTTTGGATCAATCATAATTCCAATAGAATACTTGAAACGCTTGGATTTTCCTCTCTCATCTTGGTACTGGAACTTCATATACACGAGAGAACTCTTTTATTTACTGTCTTTTAAGTTGAAATGTACTTTTGCCATAAATAAAAATTTTAATTGGTTTATCTGGCAAAGGTAGGCATTGTTTTCCGAATGTACCCCCAAGCCTATTTTATTTGGGGGTACATAAATATACATAATACATTGATTTATAGATAGTTATTAATATTCAGCCATCCAAAACTTTAACTTAGTTTAACTTTTTGGAAACTTTGGGGGTACATATAGGGGTACATTTTTGAGGGGTTTTGAGGGTGGGTAGACAATTGATTATTTGGTGGAAATATGGGTTGTGGTATTATTATTTCATTGATTATCAGTTAGTTATATTTGGGATGGGACGTAAAAAAGAGGGCGTAATTTACCCTCTCGGTTGTCTCATCAGGATTCGAACCTGAACAAACAGAACCAAAACCTGTTGTGCTGCCATTACACCATGAGACAAGGTGTGTTTTAAGAAATATTTCGCCCTAAATGCACCGCAAAGGTACATGTTTTATCTCATATCTGCAAATTTTGGGAGAAAAAAATCTTGCGCGTGGCTAAAAATGTCGATTTTCGGGGCGCAAAGTTACTCATAATAATAATAGGACGTGCATTTCTGTCGTATGTTATAAAACATAGTTGTGAAACAGCTATTTTTTTGCTCGTTTGTCGTGGAAATTTGTTACCTTCGCACTCTTAATAACGAAATATTAATCAAAAATATAACTTAAAATCAAATCTTATGAAGGTTTATCAGACAAGTGAAATTAAGAACATCTCAATACTGGGAAGTTCAGGCGCCGGGAAAACCACCCTTACAGAGGCTATGCTCTATGAGGGTGGTGTAATAAAACGTCGCGGCTCGATTAAGGCAGGTACGACTGTCAGTGATTATTTTCCGGTAGAGAAGGAGTACGGTTATTCCGTTTTCTCTACTGTTTTTAGCGTGGAGTGGAACAACTTCAAGCTCAACTTTATCGACTGTCCCGGCTCGGACGATTTCATAGGCGGCGCTGTTTCGGCGCTGAACGTTACGGACACGGCGCTGATGGTCATCAATGCACAGTATGGCGTTGAAGTCGGCACTATCAATCAGTTTCGTTACACCGAGCAGTTCCATAAGCCGGTGATCTTTATTATCAATCAGTTGGATAACGATAAGGCTGATTACGACGCGGTAGTCTCGCAACTCAAGGACAACTACGGAAGCAAGGTAGTTCAGATTCAGTATCCTGTAACATGCGGCAGCTCTTTCAACGCCGTCATCGACGTGTTGAAGATGAAGATGTACCGCTGGAAGCCCGAAGGCGGAGTGCCTGAGGTGCTCGACATACCCGAAAGCGAAAGCGAAAGAGCTATTGAGTTGCAAAAACAGCTGATAGAAGCGGCTGCCGAGCATGATGATTCGCTGTTGGAAAAATTTTTCGACCAGGGAGCGCTGAATGAGGACGAGATGCGTGCAGGCATCCGCGCAGGCTTGGTTTCGCGCGGTATGTTTCCTGTTTTCTGCGTATGTGCAGAGCGAGATATGTGCGTTCGCCGCACGCTCGAATTTCTCGGCAACGTAGTGCCTTGCACCGACAAGATGCCGCGCCTCGTTACTACCGATGGACGCGAAATCACACCCGACGCTAACGGTCCGACAAGCCTTTTCTTCTTCAAGACAACTATCGAATCACATATCGGTCAGGTCTCTTATTTCAAGGTCATTTCGGGTAAAGTGAAATCAGGCGACGACCTGCAGAATGCCGACAGAGGCTCGAAAGAACGCATTGCGCAGCTCTTCGTGGTGGACGGCCAGAATCGCAGCGAAGTAACCGAGATGGTAGCCGGCGACATAGGCGCTACGGTCAAACTCAAGGACGTGCGTCTCGGCAATACGCTTAACGGCAAGGGCGGCGACTATAAGTTCGATTTTATACGTTATCCGGAGCCTAAGTACCGTCGAGCCATCAAGGCAGTCAACGAATCGGATTCCGAGAAATTGAGCGAAATACTCACCCGCATGCACGAAGAAGACCCGACATGGCTGATAGAACTGTCCAAAGAACTGAAACAGACTATCGTTTCGGGTCAGGGCGAGTTCCACCTCCGCACATTGAAATGGCGCATCGAAAATAATGACAAACTGATGATAGAATATCTCGAACCGAAGATACCATATCGCGAAACTATCACCAAGCAGGCGCGTGCCGATTATCGACACAAGAAACAGTCAGGCGGTGCAGGTCAGTTCGGCGAAGTGCACCTTATCATCGAGCCGTATTACGAAGGTATTCCGGCGCCGACGGTTTATAAGTTTGGCGGTCAGGAGTTTAAAATCAGCGTCCGCGATACTCAGGTGATAGAACTCGACTGGGGCGGCAAACTCGTCTTCATCAACAGTATCGTAGGCGGCTCTATTGACGCGCGTTTCATGCCGGCTATCCTTAAAGGTATCATGGCGCGAATGGAGCAGGGGCCGCTCACCGGCTCGTATGCTCGCGACGTCCGCGTCTGCGTTTACGACGGAAAGATGCACCCCGTTGACAGTAACGAAATATCCTTTATGCTTGCCGGACGCAATGCTTTTATAACAGCTTTCAAAGAATCAGGCCCCAAAATACTTGAGCCTATATATGATATAGAAGTGTTTGTACCCGCTGATTTCATGGGCGATGTGATGAGCGACCTGCAAGGACGGCGCGCTATCATCATGGGTATGAGCAGCGAGAAAGGATATGAGAAACTGATGGCTAAGGTGCCACTCAAAGAGATGTCCAGCTATTCGACCTCTCTGAGTTCGATTTCTGGCGGACGCGCTTCATTCACAATGAAGTTTGCTTCCTACGAGTTAGTGCCTCAGGACGTTCAGGACAAGCTTCTCAAGGAATATGCAGAAACTCAATCGGATGATTAACTCATAATGATTTGTTAGAAAAGGGTTAGCCGCGACGGTCTGCCCTTTTTTTATTTGACTTTGTTTAAAAGTATGAGCAGAATGACCATTGCTATAATCACAAGGATAACAATAGACAGTTTTCGCGATAGTTTTTGCTTCCTAAGGTGTTCAGACTCGGCATACCCGGCGTTCTGCAATCGCGCCTCATCTTCCATAAACGCGAGGATGGAATCAGGAATCGCGTAATTATACTCTCGCATAATGTCTAAAGCCTGCGGAACGTCCTTTTCGAGCAGTTCTACTTTGGCCTCGACTATGTTGCCTAAAGCGCTACCGTAAATCACGTTGCTGCTAAGGCCGTCGCGGACATAGCAATCAACACCTTCCGACTTGAGGAGGTTCATGAGCATCTCGGCCTCTGTAGCCTGCGCAAATCGCGCAACTTCAATCATTCTGTCTTTCATAATCAATCAAATTAATAGTACAAATGTACTGATTTTTTTCTGAAACGGGAAATATTTTGTAATTTTGCTGTTACATTATTCACACATTATCAATTGAAAACGATGAAAATTTTTAGTTTATTTATTGTAATCATGTTGTTATCAAGCTTTTCGTGTACAACGAAAAAAGCCGAAACAAGCGAAGTGAAGTTGATAACCCTTGACCCGGGACATTTTCATGCCGCTCTGGTTCAAAAAACTTCCTATCCGGGCGTCAGTCCTGTTGTCTATGTCTATGCCCCGGCCGGAGCCGACCTTGATGAGCATCTGAAAAAAATAAGCGCCTATAATGCAAGAACGGATAATCCGACCGCTTGGGAAGAGATTATCTATTCAAAGCCGGATTTTCTTGACGCCATGCTGAAAGACAAAAAGGGCAACGTGATGGTAACCGCAGGTAATAACGGCAAAAAGACCGAATATATCCGTCGTACACTTGCCGCCGGTATCAATGTGCTGGCCGACAAACCTATGGCTATCAATGTAGAAGATTTTGAGACGCTGAAAGAGTGTTTTGACCTCGCCAAACAGAACGGTTTGTTGCTGTATGATATTATGACTGAGCGTTTTGAGATTACTACAATTCTACAAAGGGAATTTTCGATGATACCGGCTGTTTACGGCAAGCAACTGAGCGGTACTATCGATGAACCGGGTATTGTCAAGGAGAGCGTGCACCATTTCTTCAAGACCGTTTCGGGAGTTCCGCTTATTCGACCGGCATGGTTTTTTGACGTCAACCAACAAGGCGAGGGTGTAGTAGATGTTACAACTCATCTTGTCGATCTGGTTCAGTGGGAATGTTTTCCCAATCAAACAATTGATTATCAGTCGGATATTGAGCTGCTTGACGCCAAACACTGGACAACAGCAATCTCGCCCGCACAATTTAAGGAAGTAACCGGATTAGACCGATATCCCGATTATTTGGCGAAAGATGTGCTAAATGATTCTCTGCAAGTCTATTCCAACGGCAATATTTTCTATAAAATACGCGGCATAAACGCCAAAGTATCAGTCATTTGGAACTATACTTATCCCGAAGGAGGCGGAGATACGCATTACTCGGTGATGAAGGGCGACAAGGCTAATCTCATCATCGTGCAGGGCAAGGAGCAGAGCTACAAGCCTGTACTGTATATCAAACATATTGGTTCGGACGCGCCGGATAGCTATGAGAAAGACTTGCAGCAATCGTTGTCAACCATTACGAAAAAGTATGCAGGCATCAGTCTAAAGAAGATTGAAAACGATACTTGGGAAGTAGTTGTGCCGAAAGAATACCATACCGGTCATGAAGAGCACTTCGGACAGGTTACCGCTAACTTCCTCAAGTACCTTACAGACAGCTCAATGCCTGCTTGGGAAGCTCCTAATATGCTCGCTAAATATTACGTTACAACTCACGCCCTCGAACTCGCTAAGAAAAAGCAGTAATTACTCCTTGCTGTATTTCTCGAAAAGCGCGGCTATGCCTGCCTTTTGAGTGTCGTCGGCATGGACAAGCACACGATAGCGCAAACTCAGTTTCTCGCCTTTCTTCAAGTTTGTATCTTTCTCGTTAACAGGCCAATACATTGGTGTAGGTGATATGAAACCGTAATTGCGGGTGAACCATGGCGAAGGATACCACGGATTGGAAGGGTGTTGCAGGAGGGCAATACCTTCGACGCCGGTTTTGCGCGTACCATAGCAGTCCATCCATGGCGATGCGGTACCGAAAGTTTCCTTTTCGCCTTGTTGACCTGTTGAATTAACCATCGTACCACCTTGATCAACCGATATATCTGCATCAACGCGGATGCTAAACAGCGAGTGATTGGTTTTTTCTATTGTAACGTCCATCAACATTTCCATTTCGACGTCATAGTCTAATTGATACAGTTCTTTTGAGGGCGCTGTGATAGTGATTTTACGGCGGTCGATGACAGGCGCTTCGGCGTCAGGGCGTTTCCAGATACATTCGTCGGTGATGACTATGCGCTCTCCTTTAGCTTCGAGGATTTGCGCTCCGAGCGATACTATTCGTCCTCGTTCCAGGCCTTCCTGCCAATAATTACCGCCATTGACCTTGTCGCATCCGAAGAAAAGCGAGGAATGGTGCGGCCAGGGGTGGTTACGCATGGAGGTAACGCTTGAGCCTGACACAGGCCCATTGAGAGGGAAGAGATACGGATATTTGCTATCTTCGGCAAAGATGTAACTCGTGAAAAACTTGCCATCGATGATGACGTCAATATGGCTACCGCTCTTTGTGGCGGTAATTTCGGCTGCTTGTGCGCGGCCGAAGCCTGCGCACATAACTAAAAATAAAATGAATTTCTTCATAATTTAGAATTGATAAGGTGGGCGATGTGGGCGTGAAATCATGGAGTTAGCTTCGTCGTCGTTCTTAAATCTTTCGAGGATGGGATCCCAATATATGC
>JAITNE010000135.1 GCA_031290635.1 Tannerella sp.
AGGGCAACCAACTTTTCCTGCTCCTTGCGTTCAAACAGGATTTCGTAGAACTTGATCTTCTGATTGTTTTGAAGTAAACGGTAACTGCTACCTCCGAAAAACGCTTTTTGTTTGCCGACGGTGTTCTTAGCTTCACCGTCAAAATATTGTTCAATAGATTGTATATCCATAATTTTGAAAGATTGAATTTGTTATTGATTTGAATTTCCCTCGATGGGCATTCTTGATTATTGATGAGAATCCTCACTATGGGCATTCTTAATTATTTATTTATATGAATCCCTTTATGAGCATTCCTTATTCCCCTCTTTTGAGGATGCGTTTTAAATCAATATCTTTCGCAATTCGTAGATATAATAGCCATTTTGCTCTTTCTGGGAAAAGAGTGTCGAATACATCGATTCATTAACCAAAAATCTACGGGTAGTGGTTAAGGCAAAACTGTTTCTTATAAGATGAAACGGGCGGTTTACGATTGTGTAAGGCACGGGGGACGACCACCCGTTGCTCAGCAGACTGTTGAGCATATCCATAGGTATCTTCGGCTCGGCGCGTACTACGGAGGTGGTAGTGAAAGTAGTGCGCAGAGCAACGCTGTCGTCGAAGAAGCCGCAGTGTCGCAAGTAGAAAGCGCCGTCCTCAACGCCACCCGAATAGTCGCTGCGCACACCGGCGCGGGCTGTGGCGTCGTAGGTGAATACGGCTTCGCTAATGCTTTTCCACTCGCCTGCAACGGTGCGTACCCATTGATTGCCGTAGAGTGCGCGGCGCGTAATCCAGCCCTGTTCGGGGATGAAGTTTTCGAGGAAAGAGTAAGCGTTAGTGTACCACGTGTTTGTTTTTGGTCGCAGGAAAGAAGCTATCAACTGCCATTCGCCTTTTTCGGGCGCAAAGAAGTAGGATGTATAGACCGTATTGCCGTTGTTATCGGGGCGGATGCGCGTCAGGAAACGGTAAGTAGAGCCTGCAATCCAAGGATAGACCAAGTAACTCTGTCCGCCGGAGCCTTCGTTGCCGAACTCGCCCACATGAACGTCATCACCCTTGCCGAGCAGTTTGATACGCTGGTCTTCGGGTATATCAGCAGGGTTCTGAGTATCAAAAGGACTCCATACCGAGAACAGCACACGGCGTTCGGTCGGCGAGTTCACCTGTATGCCGAAGTAACCCTCGCCAAAGCCGTTAGCCATAAAGTAAGAGCCGATAACGTCGTTGCCTTCGGGGACAGTCAGCTCGTTGTAGAAATACTCGACATTCTCTGCGGGAAGGGTGTACCGAAAGTGTACCGAAGGACCGCGTCGCGCCCAGTATGTCTCGAAGTTACGGACAAATACGAGCGGCTCGGCAGCGGCTTCACCATCAATAAAGATTGTTGAGATATGTGGAAACTGTTCGCCTTCCTTACTGAGTCCCTGAAAATCCACGCGTATATGCCCTGCGTCAACATCAACCGAGCCGATATAAACGCTGTCTTCCCTTGCCTTGACGTCAATGATGAACTCCTTGCCTGCAAGACTGACTTTTATCTTCGACGCGGCGTCGGCAGTCAGACCGGCGTAAAGTCGCAGCCGTCCCGAATGCGAGACACGAAAGAAAACCGAAATGACGGTCTGCGTATCGCTCCAGCGAGTAATCCCGTTCTGACCGACAGCGTCGGGACGTTCGGGAGACAAGGGAGACGCAGAAGCCCCCCGCCTCCGACCGCCTGAAGCATAAGTATATGCTCCGTCTATGCCGTTAGCCGTCAGATAGGCGTTACCGGCAAGAGGGATAGCGGTCGAGGTCGAAACATCTGCCTGACATACTAATCCCGAAGCATCTGCCCTGCATACCGTAATAATCAGCGAAAGAAGAACAACTACGTATCTCATGGTTATTAACCTAAGAATCCAAGCAGTATTCCGGCGGCGACGGCTGAGCCGATAACGCCTGCTACATTAGGTCCCATGGCGTGCATCAGGAGGTAGTTAGTGGGGTCGTGCTTCAATCCTTCAATCTGCGAGATACGCGCCGAGTCGGGCACTGCCGAAACGCCGGCGTTACCAATCAGCGGGTTAATCTTGTTATCTTTCCTGAGGATAAGATTGAATAGTTTGACGAAGCATACTCCTGCGCAGGTTGCGATGATAAACGACAGTGCGCCCAGACTGAATATCTTGATAGAATCCAGGGTCAGGAACTGTGTCGCCTGCGTCGAAGCGCCTACTGTGATACCGAGCAGGATAGTAACGATGTCGATCATCGGACCGCGAGCCGTTTCAGCCAGACGGCGCGTTACGCCGCTTTCTTTTATCAGGTTACCGAAGAAGAGCATCCCCAGCAGAGGCAGACCCGAAGGCACGAGGAAAGCCGTTAGCAGCAGTCCTACTATCGGGAAGATAACCTTCTCGGTCTGTGAGACTACGCGCGGCGCTTTCATCCGTATGACGCGCTCTTTCTTGGTAGTCAGCAGTCGCATGAACGGCGGTTGGATGATAGGAACTAAAGCCATGTAAGAGTAGGCCGAGACGGCGATAGCGCCCATCAGGTTGGGAGCTAATTTGGACGAGAGGAAGATAGCCGTTGGGCCGTCAGCTCCTCCGATGATACCGATAGCGCCGGCTTGATTAGGTTCGAAGCCCATTTGCAGAGCTATGACGTAAGCGCCGAAGATACCGAACTGTGCAGCTGCGCCTATCAGCATCAGCTTGGGGTTGGATATCAAAGCCGAGAAGTCGGTCATTGCCCCTATCCCCAGGAATATCAACGGCGGATACCAGCCTTTGACTACTCCTTGATATAGCGTGTTAAGAACTGAGCCTTCCTCGTAGATGCCTATCTGCAGACCTGCATTAAGGAAGGGAATATTACCTATCAGCATACCGAAACCGATTGGTATCAGCAGCATCGGTTCAAACTCATATCTGATGGCGAGGAATATAAAGAATAGACCTACGAGGAGCATGATTACATGTCCGAACTCGGCGTTTGCAAATCCTGTATAGCTCCAGAATGTATGCAGGTTACCCCAAAGGAATGATAAGAAACTGTCTTGCATCGTTTGAGGTTATTTAATGATTACCAACTCAGCGCCTTCCAATACGGAATCGCCCTTGCCTACTTTGATTTCTGCTACTACGCCGTCGCGGTCGGCAGGGATGGTGTTCTCCATCTTCATTGCTTCGAGGACGAGCAGCTTCTGACCTTTCTTCACTGTGTCGCCTGTCTTGCAATCTATGCTCAGGATGACGCCCGGAAGCGGTGATTTGACTGCTTTAGCGCCCGACGCGCTTGCCTGACGGGTAACTACCGGCGCTCCCGAAGAGGTTGTAGGCGCTTGGACGGGGCGTTTCACTGTTACTACGTGTTTTTTAGTCGGCTTGTCCATCACTACTTTATAGGGTGTGCCGTTGACTTCTACTTCGGCTATGGTGTCTTCTACCTTGTTTACGGTTACATTATATATGCTGCCGTTAATTGTATATTTGAACTGTTTCATTTTAATATTTATCAAATTTGTTATCTACTTAAACTCTCTCATACTATGGATTTTGGAACTCCATGGCGAATATCGCCGCGTTACCTTGTGGATAGTCAGGACGGTCGATTCGATGTCGTGCACGTCCTCCGTTACCTCATAGAGCGCTGTGGCGATAGCGGCAAAGACGCCGCCTTCTTCCTGAATACCTTGAGTGTGTACGTTTTCTACGCCTGCTTTCTGAGCGCGTTGGCGGCTCATTCGCATTGCGGTCTTGCCTACCGACATAAACGACAAATACAGTACCATCAATCCAAGAAATACTACTAACATAGCCGTGAGGGTCATGCCTACGCCGAGCGCGTCATTCATCTTGAACTTGTCTATCTTCTCGTTTTTGTCGAGCGTCAGGTTGTTAGTGCTGGGCGTTACCTTCGACAGTTGTTTCCATTCCGACTTGCCGTCCACCGCCCGTCCGTAGCTTACGTCCGGCTGCTGGTTTGCGGGGATGCGTATCTCATCAACTAAAGTCGTACCGTCGGCGTCATAGAGGGCTACATAGTTTTCCTTTGACGGGTCAAGCACGAAATTAACGTGGAAGGTACCTTTATCCGCGCTGCCGTCAATCCAGAAAAGCACGTGCTGAGCGGGGGGTATCTTTGTCAGCACGTCGCCTTTGGGTATAGGATACTTGCGGTGATTGGACGGGTCGTCGGTGAGGTAGCATCCGGCTATGTTGACTGTTCCTGCGGAGGAGTTAAACAACTCTATCCAGCCGCTGCGCTTGCCGTAGTCGTCGAGGAAATTATCCTCATTAACCAGAAGGATTTCATTAAGTCGCATGGATGTAACCCGCTGAGCCTGTGCTCCGGCCGCGCAGACCAAAGCGAGCATCGCTATCATTGCTGTTTTCATCTTATAAAGGTATATTGCCATGTTTCTTCAGTGGATTAGTCAGTTTCTTGGTCTGCAGCTGTTGCAGGGCGCGGATGACGCGGAAGCGGGTATTGCGCGGCTCGATAACGTCGTCGATATAGCCGTACTTGGCAGCGTTATAGGGGTTGGCAAACAAGTTGTTATACTCGTCTATCTTCTCCTGCATTGCGCCGGCAGGGTCTGCGGCGTCCTTAATCTCTTTGGCGTAAAGCACTTCGGCAGCTCCCGATCCACCCATGACGGCTATCTCGGCGGTAGGCCAGGCATAGTTTATATCGCCGCGCAGTTGCTTGCAGCTCATGACGATATGCGAGCCGCCGTAGGACTTGCGCAGTGTAACGGTTACTTTAGGCACTGTAGCCTCGCCGTAAGCGTAGAGGATTTTGGCTCCATGGAGGATTACGCCGTTGTATTCCTGACCGGTGCCGGGGAGGAAGCCGGGAACGTCCACCAGCGTTACTATCGGGATATTGAAGGCGTCGCAGAAGCGGACGAAGCGTGCGCCCTTGCGGGATGCATTGCTGTCGAGCACGCCGGCGAGGAACTTCGGCTGATTGGCTACGATGCCGACCGACTGTCCGTTGAACCGTGCGAATCCTATGATGATATTCTTGGCATAATGCGGTTGTATTTCAAAGAAATCGGCATTATCAACAATAGTTGTGATGACCTCAATCATGTCGTAAGCCTGATTAGCGCTGTCGGGGATAATCTCGTTTAGGTTGTCGTCCAGACGGTCAATCTGGTCATTACATTCAATTACGGGCGCTTCCTCCAGGTTATTTTGCGGAACGAAGCTTAGCAGCCTGCGAATCGTCGCCAGCCCTTCCTCTTCGGTAGCTGCGGTGAGATGAGTTACTCCGGACTTGGTCGAGTGGACGCTCGCGCCGCCGAGATCTTCCTGCGAAACATCCTCGCCGGTAACGGTCTTCACTACTTTAGGTCCGGTCAGGAACATATACGAAGTCCCTTCGGTCATAAGGGTGAAGTCGGTCAGCGCCGGCGAATAAACAGCTCCTCCGGCACAAGGCCCGAAGATGCCCGAAATCTGCGGAATAACTCCCGACGCCATAATATTGCGCTGAAATATCTCCGCATAGCCTGCCAGGGCGTTGATGCCCTCCTGAATGCGTGCGCCGCCGGAATCATTGATACCGATACACGGCGACCCCATCTTCATAGCCATGTCCATGACCTTGCAGATTTTGAGCGACATAGTCTCCGACAGCGAGCCGCCAAAGACCGTAAAGTCCTGCGCAAAAACATAGACCAGACGGCCGTCAATCGAGCCGCTGCCGGTTACAACCCCATCTCCGAGGATTTTCTTCCTGTCCTGACCGAAGTTAGTGCAGCGATGTTCTACAAACATGTCCATCTCTTCAAAACTACCTTCATCGAGCAGCATCGAGATACGCTCGCGGGCGGTATATTTGCCTCTCTGATGCTGTTTTTCGATAGCCTGTTCGCCTCCGCCGAGGCGAGCTTTTTCACGCAGGGTGATTAGTTCTTTTACTTTTTCAAGTTGATTTGCCATTACATTTATTTTAGATGATTATTTGAATCCATACACAGTTCCGTCAGCACTCCGTGGGTCGATTTCGGATGCAGGAAAGCGATACTCAGCCCTTCGGCGCCACTGCGCGGGGCTTTGTCGATAAGCTGCACGCCTTTGGCTTCGACCTCCGTTAGAGCGCTTTGCACGTCGGGAACGGCAAACGCGATATGGTGAATACCTTCGCCGCGCTTTTCGATAAAGCGAGCCACAGCGCTGTCTTCGCTTGTAGGCTCAAGCAGCTCAATCTTAGTCTGTCCGATGCGAAAGAAAGCCGTTTTGACTTTCTGGTCTTCGACGACCTCGATATTGTAACACTTCGTGCCAAGTACTCCTTCATAGTACGGCAATTGATCTTCGATACTTTTAACGGCGATGCCGAGATGCTCAATGCAAGAAATTTCCATAATGTTTACTGAATTGAAATTAAAATTTGGGTGTAAAAAACGACCGCAAAGGTACGAAAAAAATATTTACAAAGAAGAACAGGGGGAATAAAATGGAGAATATTAACCTGTCAACTTTTTTTAGGACATAACATTAATTGATTTTCTTTCTTACATCGGCCAGAAAAGCTTTCATGCGGGGGGTGTCGCGGGCGGCGATTATCGACTGCAACTCCGTCAGTTTCTCCTGAATGCGACTTATCTGTAGCGGAGTGCGGGGGTTGAATAAGATCTCCGTTAAGAGGTAATCGTCCTCCGAGAGCAGGCCGCGGGCGGTCTTGTAATGGCGCTTGAAGGTGGTGCCGGGAGCGTCCTGCGGTATCATCGTCGAGGCAAAGACCAGAGAGGAGGCGAAGGGGATGCCGAGCGAGTAGGCTACGACCTTGTCGTGCTCCTCGAAGGTGTACTCAAAAACGTTTAGCTTGAGGCGGCCGTACAGATCCTTGAAGAAGATTTTGCCGAGATGGTCGCCTTCGGAGATGATTATGGTGTTCTCTTTTTCGAGGTTGGCGAGGTTGGCGAAGGTGGGGCCAAACATCGGGTGGGTCGAGACGTACGGGAACTTGCGCTCAAGGTAGAAGTCGCGGAGGTCGGTCTTTACCGAAGCAATGTCGGAGATGATGCAGGCAGGCTTCAGACGGGGGGTTACGGCGCGGAAGGCGTCTATCGTGTGATTGAGCGTAACGCAATTTATGACCAGGTCGGGAAGGAAGGCCTCTACTTCGTCGAGCGACTGCATGCGGACTACGTTGTAAACAAAGCGCATCCTAAGGGGGTCTTGCTCGTAAACGGCTACTTCGTGGTCGAAACTTAAAAGGTCGGCAAAGAATGAACCCATCTTGCCGGCGCCAAGGATTAGTATCTTCATCGTTCCATTATTATCATTTGTTGACGAACGGATTCTTCGTGGGTCGCGGTGAGTACCCGGCGGACAAATTCTTCGCTCAAGTCCATTGCTGCGCCCATCTTGGAGCGGTTTTCGAGGATTTCGCCGTAGCGTGGGGTCTGCAGGATGGGCATGTTGTGCTCCTTCTTGTAAATGCCGATTTCGCGGGAGATTCGCATCCTCTTCGATAGTAGCGCAAGCATGCCTTCGTCGATTGTGTCGATTTGGTGGCGCAGGTTGGCGAGGTTTTCGGTCGTTTGGGTAACGTCGCGGATGACCAGCAGGTTGATGACGTAGTCGAGGACGTCGGGGGTGATTTGCTGGGCGGCGTCGCTCCAGGCGGCGTCGGGGGAGCAGTGCGATTCGATTATCAGTCCGTCGAAATTGATGTCCATAGCCTGCTGGCAGAGTGGAGCTATAAGTTCGCGTTTGCCGCCGATGTGGCTCGGATCGCAGAGGATGGGCAGCGTGGGGTAACGACGGCGCAGCTCGATGGGGATGTGCCAGAGCGGGAGGTTGCGGTAGATCTGCTTGTCGTAAGAGCTGAAACCGCGATGGATTACGCCCAGGCGATGAAGTCCGGCGCTGTAAATCCGCTCGATTGCGCCAATCCACAGCTCGATGTCCGGGTTGACGGGATTTTTTATCAGCACGGGCACGTCAACGCCCTGCAATGCGTCGGCTATCTCCTGCATGGCGAAGGGGTTAGCGCTTGTGCGTGCGCCGATCCAAAGTATGTCGATGCCGGCCTTGAGAGCTTCGAAAACGTGCTCTCGGGTGGCTACTTCGGTGGTGATGTACATTCCGGTCTCCTGCCTGACGAGCTTTAGCCAGGCCAGACCTTTGTAGCCGACGCCCTCGAAGCCGCCGGGCTTAGTGCGGGGCTTCCATATCCCTGCTCTGAAGACTTTTATGCCGCGCGAAGCGAGCATCCGCGCGGTCTGTAAGACTTGCTCTTCGGTCTCGGCGCTGCAGGGACCGGCTATTACCAGAGGACGTTTGTCGTCCATTCCCGGAAGTAAAATTGATTTGAATTGCATTGTTTCCATATAAAAAAATTGAATTATTAATGTTGGTTGATAAATTGTTGTTGGTTGATGATGAGTGATTGTTTGGGGAGATTGCTTCGTACCTCGCAATGACGTGCGGCTTCCTCGAGACCTCCGGCAGCCTTTCCGATGTCTCGGAAACCTTTCCCGAGCCCTCGGCGGAACTTTCCGATGTCTCGGAAACCTTCCCCGAGACCTCGGCGGAACTTTCCGATGTCTCGGAAACCATTTCCGAGCCCTCGGCGGAACTTTCCGATGTCTCGGAAACCTTCCCCGAGCCCTCGGCGGAACATTCCGAAGTCTCGGAAACCTTTCCCGAGCCCTCGGCGGAACTTTCCGAAGTCTCGGAAACCTTCCTCGAGACCTCGGCGGAACTTTCCGAAGTTTCGGAAACCTTCCCCCGGGCAGGGGCAAGCCCAGCCCCGACGGTCTTAATTCTCCATTCTCTATTCTCCATTCGTTATTCGTTGTTTTGCTTCCTCCAGCGTTTCATTTTTGCAGCATAGCGAGATGCGGACATAGCGTTTGCCGGCGTCGCCAAAGACAGAGCCCGGAGTAATAAAGACATTGTGCTCATAGAGCGCATGGTCGGCTACGGCTGCGCCGCTCGCTGCCGAGTCGGCAACCTTACCCCAAAGAAACATGCCCGTCTGCGAACGGTCATAGGTGCAACCCAGCGCATCCATAATACCTTCGGCTATCAGCCTGCGACTGCGATAAATGGCATTATTAGCCTCGTACCACTCCTTGCCGGCTTTCAGCGCCTCAATCGCCGCCGTCTGCATCGGTCGAAACTGCCCTGAATCGACATTGCTCTTGACCTTCAGTATCCAGCTCACAAACCGCTCATTCGACGCTAACATAGCCATACGCCAGCCGGGCATGTTGTGCGACTTGCTCATCGAATTAAGTTCGATGCAGACCTCCTTCGCTCCGTCTATCTGCAAAATACTCAGCGGAGTATCATTCAAAATAAAGCTGTACGGATTATCATTGCAGATAATTATGCGGTGGCGACGTCCGAAATCGACCGCACGCTTATACAACTCAAGAGTGGCATTCGCGCCGGTCGGCATGTTGGGATAATTCATCCACATCAACTTGACAGGCAACTGTCCTGTATATCGCCTTGCGACTATCGTCCGTTCAATAGCCTCAAAATCGGGATACCAGCCCCGCGCCTCGTCCAGGCGGTATTCAATCACATCAGCGGCCACCAGCCGGCTGGCCGAAGTGTAGGTCGGATAACCCGGATTAGGAACTAACACGCCCTCGCCGGCATTCACAAACGTCAGCGAAATATGAATAATGCCTTCCTTAGAACCTATCAGCGGCTGAATCTCCGTCTTCGGATCGAGACTGACGCCGTACCAGCGACCGTACCACTCCGCAAAAGCCTCCCGCAGTGCAGGCATCCCAACGTAAGGCTGATATCCGTGCACATCGTCGCGCCGCACCTCCTCGCAAAAGGCCTCAATTGCAGCCGCCGAAGGTGGCATGTCAGGACTGCCGACGCCAAGATTGATAACCTTGCGGCCGGCTGCGTTCATCTCCGCCACTTCCTTCAACTTCTTGGAGAAATAGTACTCCTCAACACTGTCCACGCGGCGGGCGGGCATAAACTTTAACTCATACGCTTTGTTTTCCTTCTGCATATTCTCCTAATATTTTCAAGTCCTTGGTAAGCGGCATTATGGCGTCTAAAGCCTGTTTGTATCGGACGTAATCCGAAAAAGTGAGGTCAACATAGAAGAGATACTCCCACTCGCGACCAATAATCGGAAGGGACTGTATCTTCGACATGTTCATATCGTAGAACGAGAGTATGGTCAGCGCCTTCGAGAGGCTGCCGGCCGTGTGTGGAAGCGAAAAGACAAGCGACGCCTTGTTGCGCACACTGCCGCGGAGCAAGTCCTCAGCCGTCCACGGGTCGGAAATAGCCAGAAAGCGCGTGAAATTGCGCTTGTTAGTCTCTATTCCTTCGGCCAGCACTTCGAGGCCATAACCTGCGGCTGCTGCGGCGCTGCAAACGGCTGCCGTACCCTGCAATCGCTCCTCGGAGATACGCTTGGCGCTCAAAGCCGTGTCTTCCTTCTCGACTATCTTGACGCCGGGCAGCGTTTCGAGGAAGTCGGCGCACTGCATCAGCGCGATAGGGTGAGAGTTGACCTCGGTTATCTCGCCGAGCTTCGTCCCCGGCAACGCCGCCAGCGAGTGCGAAACGCGCAGTTTGTACTCGCCAATGATATAACATCCGCTCTGGCGAATTAACTCGTGGTTCTGGAGCAGACTGCCCGCGATAGTGTTCTCAATCGCCATCAAACCGAGGGTCGAAGCATCATCGCGGATAGCCTTTACTACATCCTTGAAAGAGTTGCATCCGAGAATCTCCAACTCCTCACCATCGAAATACTTGTGGGCTGCCACGTCGTGATACGAACCGACAATGCCCTGAATTGCTACTTTTTTCATCTTTATATATGTATTAAAAAAAATCCTGCCGCTATTTTTAGGGCAGGATCTGATTATTTATAAACTCAACTTGTGATAGATAATAGGATTCCTGCCTTCACCTGCTAAAGTAAAAGTAAAAATAAAAGTATGTATCAAAGCTCTTTCTAATCATAAATTTGTTCTTTTTTTGATGATTTCGGCGACAAAGGTACGGATAGTTTTTGAATA
>JAITNE010000188.1 GCA_031290635.1 Tannerella sp.
GATGCGTTTCTGATGGAAAAACACCGGATGCCGTTCCCAAAAAAGTAGCAGAACAGCGATTAGTAACCCCGGCGCAGCAAATATCACAAGCGCCACAAGAGAAAAAAAGACGTCAAATACTCGTTTCATTTTGTTTTATTAAATCGTTTATAAGAGAACTTTGTAATTCAGAGTTTTAATGCAAAAAAATACGTTTACATATTACTAAAATGAAGCAATACACAGAAAACGCCTATACAAGCGCACAGTACAGAGCCGAAAAACAGGAAAAAAGTCAGATGCCGACTTCTTTGTATCGTCTTGAAAGGATAAAGTAAATGCGCTGTGAAAAGCGTCGGACACAGCGCCAAAACAAAAAACAACAGGATATTATCATGCGTTGTTTTATCGTATGGAAACACTCGCAGCAGTAATAACGATGTTATCCCTTCCAAAAACAAGTAGCAGACAAAGAACCATAAAAAGAATTTAACATAATCGTTCTTTTGTTCGATAATCCACTTAGGTGCAATGTTATAACACAATAGCACAAATAACAGGAAAAAAGTTAAGAAAATAGAAAAGAAGCCCATAATAATTTCTCAGTTTTTAAATTTATACTCATTTTAATCAACCTATCAGTTTTTCAAGCGCATTCAAATGTACTTTAAAGGCGCTCCTTCCTTCGTCGGTTATAGCGTAACTCGTATTTGGCTTTCGTCCGACAAACTTCTTGTTAACAACGATGTAACCGCCACCTTCGAGCGTACGCAGGTGGCTTGCCAGATTGCCGTCGGTCAGTTCGAGCATATCTCTCATCGATCTGAAATCAACCGAATCGTTTACCGACAGTATTGACATGATACCCAGACGGATATGACTGTTGAATGTCTTGTTAAGATTATCTATAATGCTGCTCATACAGTGCGTTTTCTGTCATATTTGAAATAGATAATCAGTCCGAAAATGATGTGAAGCACGCCAAAACCTATTGTCCACCACAGGAGTCCGTTGCTTACAGTGTCGAGAATCGACGAGTATTTCCAAACCGTTTTCAGCGCCGAATCTCCAATAAAGATGACGCACATCAGACCCGCAATAATCTCGCAAAGTCCGAGAATATGAATCTCGCCAAAAGTAAATTTCGAGACATTCACTAATGATAAACCATAGAATATCAGCGTGAAAGCATACACAATCGAAATCTTTCCCTGAAAAAGGAACAGCAGCGAAAGCGCTCCGCCCGTAACAAGCGGCACTGCCAGATTGTATAGAACCCGCTTTGTCAGACGGTTCATGATGGACTGACGGTTCTCTTTGGCTTTAAACCAACTGAAAAACGTGATTACTGAAGCGGCTATTGTCAGAACAGTTAGCGCTGCCAGAAATAAAACCACAAGTCGCTGATACGGTGTGTTTTGTTGCGCAATTCGTATGTAGCCCATCAGATAGAAATGAGCAAACGCCGCACCTGCCATTGCCGTCAATCCTGCAACAATGAGCGACAATCCGTTGATATAACGGAATTTAGATGACCTTTCCATCATCTCCCTGATAATTTTAATATCGTCTGTACCTTGTGTCATGTCTTATATATTATTAATGTAAAAAATCGTTCGTTAGAGCACTTTGCGCTGCAAAGATACGGACTCTTTTTCTATCCACCAAATTTTTTCGCAATTATTTTCATAAGAAAAGTACGACAAAAATGCAATAATCTTATTATCAATAGTTTCACGCGGTGATTTTTTTCGCAAACTCGCCAACTTATAAGCTTGCAAACTCGCCAAATCCTCAACAACTATCATACGAATCCATCTGATTTCTTCCATTAGGCAGGTCAGTCTTCCATGTAAGCCGGTCAGTTTTTCGATAGAAGATATCGTAAGACAAAGACTTTCACGGTCGAGTAACGTAAGGTGCGAGGCGCTATATAATCGACGTAGTTAGCAATCTAAACGTTAAATATGTTTAATAGTTGAGGAGTCTGTATTGTAATATCAAAAAAAATATTATCTTTGCGTACCAAATAAGTACTAATTTACGTCCCAAAGCTCAATTTTTGAGGATGTAAGGTTATAAATATGAGACAGTTAAAGATAACGAAATCCATCACAAATCGTGAGAGCGCTTCTTTAGACAAGTATCTTCAGGAGATAGGACGCGAGGAGTTGATAACGGTAGAAGAAGAAGTAGAGTTGGCGCAAGCTATACGTAAGGGTGACCATCGTGCATTAGACAAACTAACGCGTGCCAACCTTCGTTTTGTCGTTTCGGTAGCCAAGCAGTATCAGAACCAGGGGCTGAGTTTGCCGGACCTTATCAACGAGGGCAATCTGGGTTTGATAAGGGCGGCGGAGAAGTTCGACGAGACGCGAGGGTTCAAGTTTATCTCTTATGCCGTCTGGTGGATACGTCAGTCGATATTGCAGGCTTTGGCAGAGCAGTCGCGCATAGTGCGTTTGCCGCTCAATCAGGTAGGCTCGCTCAACAAGATAAGCAAGGCGTTCTCGCGCTTCGAGCAGGAGCACGAGCGCAAGCCTTCACCCGAAGAGCTTGCTACAGAATTGGATATACCCGCCGACAAGATTTCGGATACATTGAAAGTTTCAGGGCGACATGTCTCTGTTGATGCGCCTTTTGTAGAAGGTGAAGATAACAGTCTGCTGGATGTGCTTGTCAACGATGACGCTCCCATAGCCGACGGTTCGTTGATGAGCGAATCTCTGGCTAAAGAGATTGAGCGTGCGCTCTCGACCCTTTCGGATCGTGAGGCGGCTATTATCAAACTGTTTTTTGGCATAGGTACACCCGAAGTAACCCTCGAAGAGATAGGCGACAAGCTTGATCTCACGCGCGAGCGCGTACGTCAAATAAAGGAGAAGGCTATACGCCGTCTGCGTCAGGGGTCGAGAAGCAAGCTGCTAAAGGCTTATCTCGGATAGTAAGCTAATCATTTTTTCCTGAATTCCACAGGCGACATACCGGCATGTTTTTTGAAGAATTTGCCGAAAGTAGAAGGGTCGGGGAAATTCAGTTCGTTGGATACCTGCTGAATGTTGGTGCGAGGTCTCTTCAACATGCGTTTGGCTTCGGTCATCAGGGCTTCCTGTATCCATTGCATGGTTGACCTGCCGCTCTGAGACTTGAGTATCATTGAAAGATATTGTGTGGTTATGCAGAGTTTGTCGGCATAGAACTTGACGTCGTGCTGTTGGGTGCAACTTTCGCGCAGCAAGTTCTGGAAGTCTATCATCACTTCTTCCTGACGGGTGAAGGCGGGCGTTATATAGTGTTCGATTTTAGAGAGATAGACGTTGCCGAGGTCAAGAAAAAACATTTTTAGAGCCAATTTGAGCGCATCCTTTTGGAAGATATGGCTATTTTGCCGCATACGATGGCGCACATAGTCGAGACAGGAGTACAGATTGCTGTATTCATGCGGCTCGAAGACGGTCAGCGGGTTCTTTTGCAGTTGCATGTAGGAGATGACAATGGGTGGCCTTTTCTTGTCTTTCTCGTAGGGCGTGGCGTCGAAATAGGGTTTGGATATGACTAAGACCCAGCTTTTCAGGTCGTTACTGCCGTTGACAAAATTAATGATATGTGTAGGCATAATTATCACTAATGAATTTTTGTCGGCGGTGTATGTCTTGTAGTCAATCTGCAGTTCCATCCGGCCTTCCGTAACGCCGATAAGTATCAATGCCTCGAAGCGCGATGGATGCAGGGGGGTGAATGTTTTCAAGCTTTCGAGCGAGGTATGATCAAATTCAATTAACAGCAAGCTGTTCTGATAGTTATCATACGAAGTAACAAAATCTTTAAGCGCTTTTACCGATTCTTCAAAATTTTCCAACATAAAATTGAGATTGTATTTATATTATCATTTTCTTTAGTGACAAGCATATTTGTTCGTCATTTGCAGGGGCAAAGGTAGTAAATTTATTGATAACAACTCTTTCAGTCTCCGGAAGTCGGCTTTCAGTCTCTTGAAGCCATCTTTCGG
The DNA here is from genome assembly GCA_031290635.1 of Tannerella sp. Taxonomy (GTDB): domain Bacteria; phylum Bacteroidota; class Bacteroidia; order Bacteroidales; family Tannerellaceae; genus Tannerella. The sequence goes on from JAITNE010000188.1 coordinate 3,989, forward strand.
TCTCTTGAAGCCATCTTTCGGTCTCTTGAAGCCATCTTGAAGTCTCTTGAAGCCATCTTTCGGTCTCCGGAAGCCGTCTTTCATCTTGCAGATTTTTCCGGCATCCGTAAAATATTTTTCATTCTCATTTGTCTTCCAAGTATAGAGTAATCTTTAAATAAATTTTTGCAAGCGTTTGCGCTATATAGTTCATTTATAGAGGAGTAATTACGAATTTTACCGATAAAAATTGAGATTTTACAAGCATTTATTGTTATAAAACATTAACGATTTTCGATATTGACTACTTTTGTAACGTATTACACCTTTTTAGTGTACTAATAACCCGTACCTTTGCACCCAATTATGACACTGAAAGATCAAATAACAGCAGCAGCTATAGACCTGTTCTCGAACAAGGGCATAAGGCGAGTGAGCATGGATGATGTATCGCGGAAGGCGAATGTATCCAAGCGCACTCTCTATGACGTTTTCGATGACAAGGAAGCTCTGTTGATAGAGGTTTTGATTAAGATGCGCGAGCCTTTTAATGAGGAAATTATTTTGCTCGAAAAGATGGCGGACACAGCTTTGGACGTTATCCTGCAATTCAACGAGAAAATGCTTGCAAATCCGACTATGATGATGATTTGTGATGATTTTCATGAAGATATCAAGCGCTATCCGGCCGCTTTCGACGTGATACTGAAAAGCAAACATGCCGCTTTCGACAAGATTATAAGCCTTTTCAGACGTGGCGAGCAGGAAGCCGTTTTCCTCTCGGATATTAATTATGACATTATTTCGCAGATGGCGCAAAAACAAATGAGTAACACGTCGCCTCCGGAAGCCTTCCTCAAATACTCGTTTGAAGAGGTGCATAATACGATGCTTTTTATTCTCTTGCGAGGCATCTGTACCGAAGCAGGACGCAAGATACTCGAAAAGTACACCATTAAACGGAAAATGCGCGGACAAAAAGATATATGAAAATAAATTATAGATAAAAAAAGTATAAGATGAAAAGAAGGAAATTGATTTTAGAAATTTTATTGTGCGGCTGCGGACTTGTGCCGGCCGTTGCGCAGGACAAGCCCGAAAAAGTGCGCATCAACTTGCGGCAGGCGATAGATATTGCCCTCTCGGACAATCCTGTGGTGAAGGTTGCCGGGCAGGAAATAGAGTTGAAGAAAGCCGTTATGGAAGAGGCTAAGGCAGGATTGCTTCCGACAGCCGACGTGAACGGCTCCTATTCGCGCACGCTCAAAAAACAAACGATGGTGATGAATTTTGGCGGCCAGGAAACGACGATACAGATGGGTACCGACAATACTTACAACGGCGCGGTGGTAGTCAGTCTACCGATATTTGCACCGGCTCTCTATCGCAGTATCAATCTGTCGAGCACAGATATAGAGCTGGCAGTCGAGAAGTCGCGAGCCTCGCGCCTGGATATGATTAATCAGGTTACGAAGGCTTATTATCAGGCGCTTATGGCGCAGGACAGTTACGAGGTGCTGTTGAAAAGTCTGGCTCAAGCCGAAGCTAACTTCAACGTTATAAATGAGCGTTACAAACTTGGTGGCGTCAGCGAGTACGACAAGATACGCGCCGACGTGCAGGTACGCAGCCTGAAACCTACGGTTGTTTCGGCTCGCAACGGCGTCAATCTGTCGAAACTGCAACTGAAAGTGCTGATGGGGCTGGATGATAAGGAGACGGAGCTGGAAATTGAAGGCAATCTGAAAGATTATGAGCATGAGATGTCGGAACGCGGGCAGTCGGCGGGCGACCTTAGTCTGGCTAACAACAGCGACCTGCTACAGTTAGACCTCAACGCCGACCTGCTGCATAAATCGCTGGCTCTGCATAAGGCAGCTTTCCTGCCGACACTCGGAGCGCAGTATAATTATACATTTACTTCGATGAATAATAACTATGCAATAACGCATTATCAGTGGTTTCCATCGTCAAGCGTAGCTCTAAGTCTTTCGATTCCGCTCTTCAAGGCGGGTAATTACAAGAAGTTGAAGCAGACTCACATACAGATAAATCAGTTGCGCGATACGCGCGAGAATGCCGAAAACATGCTCTATATGCAGATGAGCAGCTATTTAGACAACATGTCGGCGTCGAGCGAGCAGCTGGCAAGTAATAAGGAGAGCGTTCTACAGGCGGAGAAAGGTCGTGTAATAGCGCAGAAACGCTACGAAGTAGGTAAAGGTACTATCCTCGAACTTAATGATTCGGAGGTGGCGCTGATGCAGGCGCAACTGATATATAATCAGTCTATTTACGACTACCTCACAGCACGCACAGAGCTTAATAAAATACTGGGGAGAGGTGAGAATTGAGAATTAGAAATTAGAAATTAGAAATTAGAAATTAGAAATTAGAAATTAGAAGTTAGAAATTAGAAATTTAGATTGCTTCGTACCTCGCAATGACGGCGTCACGGAGAATTGGAAGTTAGAAGTTAGAAATTAGAAATTAGAAATTAATTAATTAATTAAATAGGTATGATAAGGACATTTTTAAAAATTATGGCGCTGGCGGTGATAATATTGCCGGTAGCATGTACAGGAGGCAAGAAAGATGCGACGGAACAAACAGCCGTTATCGCTGTCGATAAACCTTTAGTAAGAATCGCGTCGGTCGAAGAACGACCTGTTGACCAGACGCATGAGTACACCGCAACCGTAGAGGCAGAGGTGAAGAACAACATCGCGCCCATGACGCCTGTAAGGATAGAAAAAATCTTCGTCGAGGTAGGCGACAGGGTAGGAAAGGGGCAGAAACTCGTACAGATGGACGCCTCGAACCTCAAGCAGTTGAAACTGCAGTTAGACAACCAGACGACTGAGTTTAATCGCGTTGACGAACTCTACAAGATAGGCGGCGCTTCCAAGTCGGAATGGGACGCGGTGAAGATGGCTCTCGACGTGCGTGAGACTTCGTATAAGAACATGCTCGAAAACACTGCGTTGCTAAGTCCTATCAGCGGCATAGTAACGGCGCGTAACTATGATAACGGCGACATGTTCTCAGGCGTGCAGCCGGTGCTGACCGTAGAGCAGATAACGCCCGTCAAGCTGCTTATCAATGTTACCGAATTGTATTTCACTCAGGTGAAGAAAGGTCAGAAAGTGAAAGTCAAGGTGGACGTTTACGGGAACGATGAGTTCGAAGGCGTCATCAGCCTTGTTTATCCTACTATCAATGCGGCTACCCGCACCTTCCCCGTCGAAATACGTCTTGCCAACACCGACACAAAAGTTCGCCCCGGTATGTTCGCTCGCGTAATACTTAATTTTGGTACGCTGAACCACGTGGTAGTTCCGGACGTCGCAGTAGTCAAGCAGTCAGGCTCCGGCGAGCGCTATGTTTTCGTTTATAATAACGGCAAGGTAGAACGTCGAGTAGTAGAACTTGGACGCCGCATGAGCGAAGAATACGAGTTGCTTTCGGGTATCGAGAATAACTCGCAGGTAGTAACAGCCGGCCAGTCGCGGCTGATAGACGGCACGGAAGTAGAAGTTGAACATTAAAAAAACGAAAAGAAAATGAGTTTATACGAAGGTTCAGTCAAAAAACCGGTAATGACCTCACTATGCTTTATTGCAGTAGTGATTTTCGGCCTCTTCTCGCTCAACAGGTTGCCTATAGACTTGTTGCCGGATATTGAGTCGAACATGATAATGGTCTTCACGGCTTACCCCGGCGCCAGCGCTGAGGATATCGAGAATAACGTCTCACGGCCATTGGAGAACGTACTCAACACGGTTGCCAATCTCAAGCATATCACCTCAAAATCGTCCGAGAATATATCAATGATAACTCTGGAGTTTGAGTACGGTTATGACATTGATGTGCTTACAAATGATGTGCGCGACAAGTTGGATATGGTCAAGCAAGCCTTGCCCGACGACGTCAACGACCCGATGATATTCAAGTTCAGCACCGATATGATTCCTATTCTTATGCTTTCGGTGCAGGCAAAAGAGAGCAGCAGCGCACTCTACAAGATACTTGACGACGGAGTAGCCAATCCGTTGGCGCGAATCGCCGGCGTCGGGACGGTCTCGATATCAGGTTCTCCCAAACGCGAGATTTACGTCTATTGCGACCCTAACAAGCTGGAGGCTTATAACCTCACGATTGAAGCCATCAGCGCTATCATCGGCGCAGAAAACAGAAATATCCCCGGCGGTAATTTCGATATTGGCAATCAGACGTTTTCGCTGCGCGTCAAGGGTGAGTTTGATGACGCCAAGCAGTTGGAAGACATCGTTGTAGCCACATATCGAGGCGCTAATGTCTATCTTCGCGACGTGGCCAAGATCAATGATACGGTAGAGGAAAGAGCGCAGGAGACGTATAATAACGGCGTCAAGGGCGCAATGATTATAGTGCAGAAGCAGTCGGGCGCAAACTCGGTGGATATAGCCGACAAGGTACACAGGATGCTGCCCGTCTTGCAGGAAAAACTGCCGAGCGACGTGCGTCTGGGAGTTATTGTAGATACTTCGGACAACATCAAAAATACTATCGGTTCACTGACCGAGACTGTGCTTTTAGCCTTGCTTTTCGTTGTCTTGATAGTGTTCTTTTTCCTTGGTCGTTGGCGTGCTACTCTTATCATCGCCATCACTATCCCGCTCTCGCTGATAGCTTCGTTTTGCTATCTGGCAATCAGCGGCTCGTCTATCAATATCATTTCGCTCTCGGCGCTGTCGATGGCTATAGGTATGGTGGTCGATGATGCGATAGTGGTTTTGGAAAACGTTACTACGCATATCGAGCGAGGCTCGGAGCCTCAACAAGCCGCTATTCATGGTACAAATGAGGTAGCTATTTCGGTTATAGCTTCGACGCTGACGATGATTGCGGTGTTCTTCCCGCTGACAATGATTACCGGTATGACGGGAGTGATATTTGAGCAACTCGGCTGGATGATGTGCGTTATAATGTTTGTTTCGACTGTTTCGGCATTATCCCTTACGCCTATGCTATGCTCGCAAATGTTGCGTCTGCAAAAGAAACAGACGAAGGCTTTCCGCTTCTTCTACAGACCGATAGAGCGCATGCTCGACGGGCTTGACAGGGTTTACGCGCGAATGTTGAACTGGGCTGTGCGCCACCGCGTTGTGGTTATCATACTTGCTTTTGTTTTCTTCTTAGTCAGTCTAATGAGTATTATAGGCATCAGTACGGAGTTCTTTCCTGCGGAGGATAACGCCCGTATCGGCGTAACGGTAGAACTGCCGATTGGGACGCGCAAGGAGATAGCGCAGAAACTTGCGTCCGACCTTTCCAACCGATGGATGAATGAAAAGCAATATCACATCAAAGTGTGCAACTATCGCGTCGGACAGGCTGACGATGATAATATATTTGCTTCGATGCAGGATAATGGACCGCATATAGTCTCGTTCAACATCAGCCTCGTTGACCCCGAATTGCGCGATATTTCGCAGGACAGAATCTGCGAGATGATGCGAAAGGATATAAATAAATATCCTGAGGTTAAAAGGTATATGGTTATGTCTGGAGGCGGCATGGGAGGCGGCATGGGCGGACAAACCTCTGCCGATTTCGAGATATACGGATACGATATGAACGAAACCGACCGCTTGTCGAATGAGATGAAACTCGGCCTCGAAAAAATAGCCGGCGTTGCTGAAGTATCTATTAGTAGAGGCGATTATCAGCCGGAATTTCAGGTTGATTTCGACCGCGAGAAACTCTCCATGTTCGGCGTGAATCTATCAACGGCAGGTACATATCTTCGCAATCGCTTCAACGGAGCAACCGCTTCGCAATATCGCGAAGACGGCGAAGAATACGACATCAAAGTGCGCTATGCTCCGCAGTTTCGCGAAAGTATCGAGAGTATCGAGAATATACTTATATACAACAATCTCGGTCAATCGATGCGAGTCAAAGACCTCGGCAAGGTTGTAGAGCGCTCGTCGCCTCCTTCGATTGAGCGCAAAGACCGTCAGCGTATTGTTACCGTCTCGGCTATCGTAGGTCCGGACGCTGCACTCGGCGATATTGTTGCGCAAGGGCAGGAAATCATTAAAAAATTGGACGTGCCGTCGGATATAAATATTCAGATAGCAGGCTCTTACGAAGACCAGATGGATTCGTTTGTAGATCTCGCAACACTCGCTCTCTTGATTATTGTTCTCGTCTATATAGTCATGGCGGCACAGTTCGAGTCGTTTGCATC
>JAITNE010000195.1 GCA_031290635.1 Tannerella sp.
TACTTTCTTGAAGAGAAGCTTGTCGTAGATAGCCAGCAGGATACGCTTGTGGAGCTTCGTAATCCCGCCCTTGTTATAGCCCTCGCGATTGTATTCGCAGGCAGTCTTCAAGGCATGACGGAAGAGTTTCTCAGCGCGTTTGCCCTTCTTGTGAACGGTAGCTTCGATATTCTTGCGGAAACTCTTCGCCAGAGCCGGCACGCTCAATATAATGGAAGGCTTGAACTCTTTTATATTGAGCGGAATGTTCTTCAGCGACTCGATGGGAGTGCGACCGGTCTGCACGGTGGCAACGTTAGCGCCGTAAGCCATGAAGGTATAGAAGCCGGCGACGTGTCCGAAACAGTGATCCAGCGGGATGATGATAAGATTACTGTCCTCCGGTTTGATTTTTATCAACGACATGGCCTGCTCGACGTTGGCGGTATAGTTGCGGTGCGAAAGCATCACCCCCTTAGGGTCGGCGGTCGTGCCGGAGGTATAAGAAATATTAGCCATATCATCATCCTTCACGGCCTTGCAACGGGCTGAGAGTTCCTCGCGTCGCTCGGGCGTAGTCAGAATACGGTCGCCGTCGGCAAGGATATTGGCGAGCGGTATCTCCCGACCGTCGTAAGCGTCGAGCGGGTCGAGCACAACGACTTGCACTATCTCCGGCAGTTCCTGTATTATCCGGCGAATCTTCTGCAACTGCTTGCCTGAAGCGATGACGTACTTGGTCTCCGAATGCCGCAGCCGGAATATCAGGTCGTTCTTCTCTTCGAGCTTGACGGACAGCGGTACGTTTACAGCGCCGTTGTAGAGTATGCCCAACTCGCCGATAATCCAGTCGTTACGACCCTCCGAAAGCAGCGCAACCTTGTCGTGCGGCTGCACTCCGATGCTCATCAGTCCGGCTGCAAAACGATAGACCTCGTCGCGCGTCTGCTCATAGCTGAGCGGTTCAAAACTCGTGGTTTTCTTCTCCCACAAAAATGTATTCTTAGCGTATTTACGGACGCTCTCCTCGAATAAATCAATAATTGTTTTCATCTCTTTTAATTAGAATTTCCTGCAAATGTACAAAATAATTACTATCTTTGCGCCTCCAAACAATTAAATTACAGTCTTATGAAACGAATATTGGTTTTGTTATACATTACACTCTTTTCGGCCTGTGCATCGGCCGAAGACAAGGAAGCGAAAGTGCTTATCGTTACTAACATGGGCAAGATAACGGTCAAGCTCTACAATGAAACGCCGCAACATCGCGACAACTTTATCAAGCTGGTAGAAGAACATCGCTTCGACAGCCTGCTGTTTCACCGCGTCATCAAGCAGTTTATGATTCAGGCGGGCGACCCTACCTCCAAGAACTCCGCAGTCGGCGAAAAGTTAGGCGACGGCGACCTCGACTACAAAGTCCCCGCCGAGATAGTCTTTCCCCGCTACTTCAACAAGCTCGGTCAGCTCTGCGCCGCCCGTGAGAGCGACGGGTCGAACCCCGCACGTGCATCATCAGCGACGCAGTTCTACATCGTTGTCGGTAAACATTACACCGATAACGAGCTGGACAAGTTCGAGCTTGACCACAACGTCAAGTTCACTCCCGAACAGCGTCAAGCCTATAAGGTCGAAGGCGGCGCACCTCATCTGGATGGCGCTTACACCGTCTTCGGCGAGGTAGTCAAAGGCTTGAAGATAGTGCAGCAAATCAACCTCGTCGAAACCGACAGCAATGACCGTCCGGTGAAAGACGTCCGCATCAAGACGATGAAAATCCTGAAGAGATAAAGCGATGAAAACGGTATTTCTACGTTGTTGTATTGGGATGACTATCGGGTCGGCTATCAGGATGTCTTTCAGGCCTGCTGTTAAGATGTCTTTCTGTATTTTCTGGCTTTCTTTTGGTCTTTCGGCGTACGCTCAGGACTTTAAAACGGTGAAGAGAGTACGTCCCGCCGGACAGCAGTTTGCCGTGATAGAAGGCAGCGATACTATTCCGATAGTATATCTGAAGGAAGTGCTGATATTCCCGCCGCTAAAGTTCAAGAACGAGAAAGAGCGCTACGAATACAACAAACTTGTGCGCGATGTAAAGAAGACCTATCCCTTCGCCCGCTTAGTCTATGAAACCCTTATCGAAACCTACGAATACATCGAAACTCTGCCCGACGAAAAGGCTAAAAACGCTCACCTGAAGCGCATGGAGAAAGAGCTTTTCAAGCAATACAAACCCGAATTGAAGAAGCTGACCCTCACGCAAGGCAAACTGCTGCTAAAACTGATAGACCGCGAGTGCAACCAATCGAGTTACGCATTGGTGGGAGCATTTCTGGGCAAGTTTCGCGCCGGCTTCTGGAACATCTTCGCCGGCATGTTAGGCGCCAGCCTCAAAACAACCTACGACCCTCACGGCAAAGACGCCCTGACCGAACGCGTAGTGCAGTTAGTAGAAAAAGGGATGATATAAAGAAGAAATTATGGCAACAATAACATTCGGGTAATACGTCTATATTTTATACGGATTGACCGGATTTAAACCGGCTATTAAATAGCGTTCCATTCGTTGCGCATTTGGTGAATATGAGCCTGAAGGCTTTGTCCTTGCTCTTTGCTGAGCATGCCTCTGTATTTGTCGGATAACTTCATTTTTGCCGGCGTAGCGTCGGCATACCCCGAACTCCGGTGTTCCCTGATCTTTGCAATAATTTCTTCGGCAGACTTTTCGGGAATAAACTCGTACGGTTGTGTTCCCGAAGTAATCGTCCTTACATTTCTTACAAAGGATATGGACTTGAAAAACTCCTCTGCAAAAGAGATTTTGTTGTCATCTATATCTAATTCCATTTGATATTTCATATTGTTATTTGTTTTGTTACGTCGCAAAGGTACTGCTTTTATTTGACAATGAATGTCTGCATCGTTAAAATGTTTATATCGTCCTCCACAGGCATTTAACAGGATATAACCCGAACATACTGTCCGAACTGATGACCGGTATATTTTCTGTTATAGCCTGAGCAATCATGATGCGGTCAAACGGGTCTCTGTGAACAAAGTTCAATGTTGA
>JAITNE010000028.1 GCA_031290635.1 Tannerella sp.
GGTTTCGAAGCATCTTCAAAACCTTCCCGACGACGAGAAACAGGGTTTCGAAGCATCTTCAAAACCTTCCTCGCGACACGAAACAGGGTTTCGAAGCATCTTCAAAACCTTCCCGGCGACACGAAACAGGGTTTCGAAGCATCTTCAAAACCCTCCCGGCGAACCTGCTAATATACGGTACATCCCCGTTAGGGGGATAAATATCAACAGAAAACGGAGATATACATACCTTATATTCCCCTTAGGAGAAAAAACTTGTGGAGAAAGCAATTCGTGAAATTCGTGAAATTCGTGAAATTCGTGAAATTCGTGGAGAAAAAACTCGTGGAGAAGCAATTCGTGGAGAAGCAACTTATGAATAAATAAATTTAGAAAGATATAGATATGAAAGATTACAAGATAGCGCCATCGCTTTTATCGGCTGATTTCCTGCACTTGCAGCGCGACGTTGAGATGATAAACGCCAGCGAAGCCGATTGGTTACACCTCGACGTTATGGACGGCGTCTTTGTGCCGAACATTTCGTTTGGTTTCCCTGTGATTGAAGCCGTAGGCAAAGTCAGCCTGAAGCCTTTAGACGTACATTTAATGATTGTAGAGCCTCAGAAATTCATCAAAGAAGTGGCCGATACCGGCGCCTGGATGATGAACGTGCATTATGAAGCCTGTCAGCATCTGCATCGCGTGGTCTATGCAATCAAGGATGCGGGGATGAAAGCCGGCGTTACGCTCAATCCGCATACGCCGATAGAGTTGCTTGCCGACATTATTGCAGATGTAGATATGGTGCTGTTGATGTCGGTCAACCCCGGTTTCGGCGCACAGAAATTCATTGAACATGCTATTGAGAAAACCGCCCGTCTGCGTCGGATGATTGACGCCGAAGGACTGCAAACGCTGATTGAGATAGACGGAGGCGTCAATCTTGAGACCGGCCGGCGTTTGATAGAAGCAGGCGCAGATGTACTTGTAGCCGGCAGCTTCGTCTTCAAGGCAAACGACCCTCCCGCCATTATCAAACAATTGAAATCGCTCTGATGCACAAAGAGCTGTCGCTCATTGAGAATATACAAAGGCGTCCATTTCTGCGCCCACTAATTTTCTGGATCACAGGGATAGGACTTCAGACATGTTTCCCTCTGCAGACCGTCTCCTTTGTTCTGCCCATCGCGGCGGCAGCTATCATTATTCTTTCATTCTTTATGCCGAAGGTGCAGTTTCCGCCTTACAACAGCCGACATATTTGGGGTATAGTCTTCGCTATGATAACAGTTTTTATGGCCATTGAGATGACTTACCTCGCAGAGCAAAGTCAAGGCATAGTCACGGAGTTATCGTTTCTGCAACTCAAAGCGCAGGCGGCACAGGCTCAGATGGTCGAGAAGCTCTCCATGCTCGCGCTTCCCGATAACGACCGGGCGATGCTCGCAACTATTACCGTCAACTATCGCCGAGCAATGAGCGCCGAGTTACGCAATCAATTTTCGGCTGTCGGCGTCTCACATTTGCTGTCGGTAAGCGGCTTTCACGTAGGGATAGTTTGCGCCTTTGTCAGAGGATTGCTGTCGATGCTGCCCAAGCGCAACATGACCGCAAGGATACTGAAATACGTACTGTCGATGCTGATGGTCTGGGCGTTTACCTACATATCCGGCCTGACCACCGCAGCCGTCCGCGCCGCAATAATGATTTCGATATATATCACGGGAACCGTAACAGACCGTGAGCCTGACAAATACAACACAATTGCGGCGGCAGCGTTCTTAATGCTGGTTTACAACCCGTTCTACCTCTATAATGTCGGTTTCCAGTTGAGTTTCACTGCCGTCTTGTTCATCATCTATCTGTACCCCCGCTTAAAAAACCTCATCAAACTAAGAAATCCGTTGATATACACGCCATGGAATGTTCTGACCGTTACGCTGTCAGCCCAGCTCGGCACCTTATTCCTGTGTTGTTTCTATTTTGGGAAGACGTCCATGGTCTTTATCTTCACAAATCTGACGCTGTCGTTTCTGGCGAATCTGCTTATTCCGACAACATTGATATGGATGATAATGCCCGAATGGATGCCGGGTTTCGTCATGTTAGGTTCAATAGTAGAAGTTCTTGCCCGATGGACAATGTGGATAGTCGAGAATTTCGCATCAGTTCCCGGCGCCAGCCTCGCGTTACGCTTCGACCTTTTCACGATGCTCATGTCGTATCTCAGTCTCATTCTCATTATGTTATATTTTCGTATGCATGGATATAAATTGATGGCTGCCGCTCTAATCTCCATACTTGTAATTATAGTATATCAGCTTATTTAGCAATCGTAATTTACTACCAATGATAACGAGGTTACCTCTTCAGCAATTGTCAAATATTAAGTGTAGGGGGATATTTTAGCGGGATTCTCAATTCTCAATTCTCAATTGAATCGTGGAGCATATCGGACTCGAACCGATCACCTTTAGACTGCCAGTCTAACGCTCTAGCCAGATGAGCTAATGCCCCTCCACAAACTAAATTATTTCATACGCAAAGCGTATAATGCATTAAAAACGCTGCAAAAGTAATACTTATTTTTGAATTACACACAATTTATGCGATTTTTTTTTCACAGCATCACTTTAAACGTCTTATTTTGACCTCGTGGAGCGCCTACGCGGACGAAATACAACCCTCGCGGCAAAGTGTAGTCGCCGCCGGACGACTCGACCGAAAGTATCTGCCGACCGCTAATATCAAAAACCGTGATAAGAACGGCCTCGGCGTGGCGTACATGCAGCGCGCCGTTGTCGGCGTAAACGCTCACTTCGGATGCCGTCATATTGCTTACTCCGGGCACGTATTGCAGTTTCCTGTCCATCCACGCGATACGTCCGCGCAGAAAGTTTTTAAGGTTTTCGACCTCAAAGTGATAGCTGCCGCGAATCTCAGGATTCTGATGTACATACGAGTTCATTATATTCCATCGCTTGAAATTCAACTGCTGCGATGCGTCCATCTGCGAGGCATAATCGTTGACGAGCTTTAGCAAGGAATCGGCGTCGAGCTTCTTGTCGTCGCGATAGTTGGCATATACCTTTTTGATTTCGGCCATGAGCGCGGGGTCGGAGAGCCAGCGACCGACGAAGTCGCGCATGCCGTTAGCCGCCGAGCCTGTCGAGATGCAAAGCCAGTCGTAATTATTGTTGACGGGATACGTGCGGTTATCGTTATCGAAAGCTATGTCGAAATCCCAGAC
>JAITNE010000100.1 GCA_031290635.1 Tannerella sp.
GTCCCTGACGGGACTTTGTACGACGACGTGTTTCTGTTCTACCAACATCTTGTCCCTAACGGGACAGGGACGCTCACAATGACGGACACGTGCGCAGCAAGTCCCGCAGGGACGTAATTTTCATAACCGCAGAGTTTATTCCGATAAATCGGAATAACGATAGCGCAGCCTGCGGTAGGACATCCGATAACAACTGCCTGAAAGGCAGGACTTGTAATTTCACTCCATTTCTTTACAGGACAGTCCTGCCTTTCAGGCAGCTGTTGTTGTGCGGTTTTTCCGCAGGTCGTTGACCAGCGGTTATGAAAATATAGCCTTTCAGGCTACCCCGCGTCATTTCCCCTTGTTTGAACTTTTTATAGAGACTCGTAAGGACGGCAACGGAGACCATCCGTCATTCTCAACTGTCCTTCGGCAACCTGTTCGAGCATCTCGAATACCTTCCCCGCGACGAGAAACAACCTGTTCAAACGACTCGAACGGCTTCCCCGCAACCGCCGGCAACCCGTTCAAGCATATATATTATTAATAACAATTTAATTTTACATTTATGAAAATAATTTTACTGCAATCATTCTCGGCGATATTCGCCCTTACGTCAATGACCCTGCAAGCGCAGCCGGCATTGAACAGCCTGTGTGCGTCCTGCAAAACAACTTTTGTTTCAAAGTGACGGTATAAATCGCAGAACTTTGTTTCAAAGTGACGGTAAAACAGTTAATCCATGCGGAGAGATTTTTTCTTTAGATAGATGCAGGGGGAAAGGGGGCATTCTCAATTCTCAATTCTCAATTAATTTCCTTACCTTTGCCTTCATAATTAATAGATTTTCTACATGGCAAAACCGGTTGAAACACCCCTTATGAAGCAGTATCTCGACGTTAAGTCGAAGCATCCCGACGCTATTCTGCTATTTCGCGTCGGCGATTTTTATGAAATGTACGGCGAAGACGCCGTCGTCGGCGCCGGAATTCTTGGCATTGTGCAGACCAACCGCTCCAACGGCAGCGCGATGGATGTGGCTATGGCAGGATTTCCGTATCACGCTCTTGATTCGTATCTGCCTAAATTAGTCCGTGCCGGAAAGAGGGTGGCTATCTGCGATCAGCTGGAAGATCCTAAACTCGCCAAGAAGTTAGTACGGCGCGGCATCACCGAACTGGTAACGCCCGGTATTTCGATGGACGATAATATCCTCCATAATAAGGAAAACAATTTCCTCGCCGCTGTACATATAACCAAATCCGTCTGTGGCATAGCTTTCCTCGACATCTCGACCGGCGAATTTCTGACCGCCGAAGGCGTTCCGGCGTATATCGACAAGCTGCTCGGCAGTTTTGCTCCTAAAGAAGTTCTGGTGCAGAGGGAACAGCGTGCGATGTTTGATGAACTTTTCGATTCACGTTGCCTGATATTCAAACTCGACGATTGGATTTTCAATGAAGATACCGCTAACGCCCGGCTGCGTAAACAATTTGAAACGCACACCCTGAAAGGCTTCGGCGTAAGCGAGCTGCGCTGCGGAACAGTTGCCGCCGGCGCTATACTGCATTATCTCGACGCAACTCAACATACAAATATCAGCCACATAAACAATCTTTCGCGTATTGAAGAAGACCGGTTTGTCAGGCTCGACAAGTTTACCGTCCGCAACCTCGAACTGCTCGGCTCTCTCACCGGCGAAGGCGTATCTTTGCTCGACGTGCTCGACCGGACGGTTTCGCCGATGGGAGGAAGGATGCTGCGACGCTGGCTGCTGTTTCCGTTGAAGGATTTGAAAGCCATAAACGAACGTCAGCAGGTTGTTACATGCTTTCTGCGTCATCCCGACAGGGCTGAGATGATGAAAGTCATGCTCGGACAGCTGGGCGACCTCGAAAGGATTATCTCCAAAGTAGCTGCAGGTCGGGTTTCGCCGCGCGAGCTGGTGCAGTTGAAAGTTGCTCTGCAAACTATTGTGCCGATAAAGGCGCTGTGTGAAGAAAGCGGCGACGAATGTCTCGTACGCATCAGTCAAACGCTCGATCCCTGCGACGAATTAGCCGTAATCATAGAACAGTCGATACAACCCAACCCGCCTCTCACGGTCGGCAAGGGTGGAGTGATAGCCGACGGCGTGGACGAGGAGCTTGACGAACTTCGCGCTATCGCTTTCTCCGGTAAAGACTATCTGCTCAAGATACAACAGCGCGAGATCGACAAGACCGGCATCCCCAGCCTTAAAGTTGCGTTCAACGGCGTCTTCGGATACTACATTGAGGTGCGCAATACTCACAAGGACAAGGTTCCGCCCGAATGGATACGCAAGCAAACTCTGGTTGAAGCCGAGCGCTACGTTACCGAAGAACTCAAGGAGTACGAAAGCAAGATTCTCGGCGCTGAAGAGAAGATTCTCGCGATAGAAAGTCATTTGTTTTCGGAGTTGACAGCCTTTTCGGCCGACTTCATCAAGCCCGTCAAGGACAATGCCAACGGCGCGGGTCAGATAGATTGTCTGCTTTCGTTTGCCATCTCGGCTCGGACTAACAAATACATCTGTCCAATCGTCGATGATTCGGCGGTGATTGACATTAAAGCCGGCCGTCATCCGGTTATCGAGAAACAATTGCCTGCGGATACCCCCTACGTAGCCAACGACGTCTATCTCGACCACACCGGACAGCAGATTATCATCATCACCGGACCTAATATGGCCGGCAAATCCGCCCTTCTGCGGCAAACGGCGCTTATTTGCCTGCTCGCACAGACCGGCAGCTTCGTTCCGGCCGAAAGCGCGCGTATCGGCTATGTGGACAAGATATTCACCCGAGTTGGAGCTTCGGATAACATCTCGCAGGGCGAATCAACCTTTATGGTCGAGATGACCGAAGCCTCCGAAATCCTCAATAACCTGTCGCCCCGCAGCCTTGTTCTGTTCGACGAGCTTGGTCGCGGCACAAGTACTTACGACGGCATCTCCATCGCCTGGGCAATCATCGAGTATATCCACGAACATCCTGTGAACGGCGCGAAAACCCTCTTTGCTACGCATTATCACGAGCTTAACGAGATGGAAAAGTCATTCAAAAGAATAAAAAATTACAATATCTCGGTCAAGGAGGTTGATAACAAGGTGATTTTCCTGCGGAAACTTATCCCCGGCGGCACTGAGCACAGTTTCGGCATCCACGTTGCACGCATGGCGGGGATGCCCAAGAGCATAGTCAAGCGTTCGGAAGAGATTTTGAGGCAGCTCGAGTCGGATAATCGTCAGAAAGACCTCAAGGAGAAGGCTGTGCAGAAGATTGCTTCCACCGCCGACGGCTATCAGTTGAGTTTTTTTCAGCTTGACGACCCCGTCCTCAGCCATGTGCGGGATGAAATCAAAAACCTTGACGTCAACAACCTCACACCCATGGAAGCCCTCAACAAACTTAATGAAATCAGAAAAATAATCATCGGTAAATAATATGAAACAAGACAAAATTCTCTGGGCAGACGACGAAATTGAGTTGCTCAAACCCCACATCCTCTTCCTCGAAGAGCGCGGATATGAAATAGTACCCGTCATCAGCGGTCAGGACGCCATCGACTGCTGCAACGAACAGGATTTCGACATAATTTTCCTCGACGAAAACATGCCCGGTCTGACCGGCCTCGAAACTTTGGTCATCATCAAACAGATAAACCCCGAAGTGCCTGTCGTGATGGTTACCAAAAGCGAGGAAGAAAGCATTATGAATCAGGCTATCGGCAACAAGATTGCGGATTATCTTATCAAACCCGTCAATCCCCATCAATTGTTGCTTTCAATCAAGAAGAACCTGCATAAAACGGACATTATCACCGAAACCACAACCACGAATTATCAGCAGGAGTTCACCCGCATTTCGATGCAGATGAACGCGGCGGCTTCGACCGACGACTGGATTGAAATTTACAAGAAGATTGTTTATTGGGAGCTGATTCTCGAAGACGGACAAACCGAGATGCAAGACCTCCTGAAGATACAAAAGAAGGAAGCAAACACTGCTTTCGGCCGTTTCGTCAAGAAAAACTATCATTCATGGATACAGCAGCCCGACGCAGCGCCGCTGATGAGTCCGCATCTGTTCAAAAAGAAGGTTTTCCCGCTGTTGGACAACGATGATAAGGTGTTTTTTATATTGATTGACAATTTCCGCCTCGATCAATGGCTGACGGTCAAAAGTTTGATAAGCGAACTGTTCACATTTGAAGAAAATCTCTATTACAGCATCCTTCCGACCGTAACGCAATATGCCCGCAACGCGATTTTCTCCGGTCTGATGCCGCTGCAGATAGAGAAAATGTTTCCCGAACTTTGGATTGACGAAGAAAGCGAGGAGGGCAAAAACATAAACGAAGAGCCGCTTATCAAAACACAGATTGAACGATTCCGCAAGAAGTATTCTTTTTCGTACAACAAGATATATGATTCGCAGTACGGCGAAAAAATCCTGCACAACTTCGCCAACCTTGCCAACAATCAGTTGAACGTGATAGTAATTAACTTTGTTGACATGCTCTCGCACGCCCGCACCGAGAGCAAAATGATCCGCGAACTCGCCCAGAGCGAAGCCGCTTACCGTTCCCTGACCCGTTCATGGTTTCAGCACTCCACAACCCTCGAACTCTTCAAAGCCATCGCCGCCAAAGGCTACAAAATCATCCTCACAACCGACCACGGCACGATTCGCGTCGATACCCCCGTCAAAATCGTAGGCGACAAGAACACAAACACCAACCTCCGTTACAAAGTCGGCAAGAACATGGATTACAACTACCGTGATGTTTTCGAGATACGCGAGCCTGAGAAGGTCGGACTGCCTTCGCCCAACCTCAGCAGCAGGTATGTATTCGCGCTCAACGAGTCATTTTTCGCATATCCCAACAACTACAACTATTATGTATCTTACTACAAGAACACCTTCCAGCACGGCGGCGTCTCGCTCGAAGAAATGCTGATTCCAATCATCACCCTGAACCCCAAATAAATGAAAATTGCGCTGCAGAAGTCTCTCTATCGAAGAAATAATTATTCAAAACATAAAACTAAATCGGAATTAAATGGAGATAATAATTAACAATTTAGAGGATATTCATTCGGCGGCGGCTAAGTTTGTAGCTGCGATGGCCGACAGTCGCATTTTTGCCTTCGACGGCAGCATGGGCGCAGGTAAAACGACCTTTATCAAAGCCGTCTGCGAAGAATTAGGCGTAGAAGACGTGATTAACAGCCCGACCTTTTCAATCGTCAACGAATACACTACCCTCACCGGCGACGTAATATATCATTTCGACTTCTACCGCATCAACACCCTGCGTGAAGCCCTTGAAATCGGCTTTACCGACTACCTTGATTCCGGCCGACTCTGTTTCATTGAATGGCCTGACATTGCCGGCGACCTTCTTCCCCCCGAAACCGTTTTCATCAACATAGCCGAACAATCCGACGGCGCCCGCCATCTGAAATTATAACGCCAACTCACCCAAAATCGGCTCTTTCTTTTGCAAACAAAACCGTCCTTTCAGTTGGATTTGCCCTTTCTTTTGCAAACAAAACCGTCCTTTTCAGTTGGATTTGCTCTTTCTTTTGCAAACAAAACCGTCCTTTCAGTTGAGTTTGCTCTTTCTTTTGCAAACAAAACCGTCCTTTTCAGTTGGATTTGCTCTTTCTTTTGCAAACAAAACCGTGAATTTACTTGGGATTGTTAGCTTTGTGGGGAAATAATCTATTCTCCCGCCGTGCGATAGGCCTTAAATATGTCGGGAATGCCGTATCCGAGCTGTACATCAGGGGTTTGGTGTTGACTTGATGATGACTTTATCAACTCTATCAGCTCTGTATTTCTAAGCAATGGAAAGGCCTGCCACAGACAGGCTGCCATGCCTGCTACGGTAGGCGCTGAAAAGGATGTGCCGTTACTGAATTGCGTCTGCCCTGACGAGTTAATCACGCAAACGCTTGTGCCTAATGCTACTACATCGGGTTTTATGCGATAGTCGGCGGTCATTCCGATGGAACTGAAGGCGCTCTTTTCGCCATCGGAGGTTACGCTGCCAACAGTAAGTATGTCGCGAGCGTCGGCGGGGAATGTTATCTTCGACCATGCGCCGACGCCTTCGTTGCCCGCGCTTACTACGACTAACATTCCTTTCGAGGCTGCAACAGAGGCTATTCGGGAGACGAAAGCAGTCTGTCCGTCGGTATCATCGGTTGTATAATAATCGGGAAGGCTATCGAAACGGAAATATCCCAGGGATGAGGAAATTACGTCTATGCCCACACTGTCGGCATACTCAACCGCCGCCGCCCAATAATCTTCTTCAACAGGAAATTCGCCCCTCGTGTCTTCACTTTTAATCAACAAATATGAGGCTTCGGGGGCTGCGCCGCGCATAACGCCCGTCAAATCGGCAGCGAGGCAGGATAAAGCTTTTGTTCCATGATGGTCTTCGCGGAAAACATCGTGTCCCGGGAAAGTTATATTCTTCGTGCCGATAAGTTTGAGGGATGAAAATGCATCTATACGGTCTGCGTTCTCGAATCCGGCGTCGATAACGGCTATCCGCATACCCTGACCGCGATATCCGGCCTCGTGCAGCCGCACTCCGTTAAGCATCTCAATCTGTTTGCGGGCGCTGCCGTAAATATCTTCAACCGGAATGTCGGCAGAAGGAAAGCCGGTTGTATCATCGGTAAACATATCTGAGATTATTATAATGTCCGAGAGATCGTTTGCAAGCGGTTTTGCGGGTTTAATCCTGTCTTCGCAACGCCAAACGCAGCGTAGCGAATCGACGAAAGGCATATTCATCAAACGCTCTACGTCCGAGCTGTCGGCACACTCTACTACAACCGTTTTCATCCATTTACTCGTCAATCTGGGGATAGCGCCTGCGGCTCTAAGCTCCTCCAAATAGACCGGCGAGACAGGAAAATCAGTTTCATCAACAAAAACTTCGTGCAACATGCGTCGTTCTACGGATTCAAGTGACAGAAAGCGCTCAGGCTCATGCAAAGTGAAGTCGTTCATTCCCTTATCCTTGAGGTAGAGGCGAAAAAAATAAGTTTCGGAGGCCGAAACAACTCCGGCCGCCGACAAGAGACACAGAATTAGAAACAAACCTGCATGGCGACGCCGAAGTTCAGATTTCATAAGCATGTCAAATAGGAATCTCGCGTTTAAGACTTGTGCGCAGGGCGATAAGCGTCTCGGTTTCGGTAACGCCCCGAATCTCCTGAATCTGTCCGTTCACAAGTTCCATAATATGTTCGTTATCGCGAGCATACATCTTGACGAGCATAGTGTAAGGTCCGGTAGTGTAATGTATCTCCACGATTTCGGGGATCTTCTCCAACTCCGGGACAACGTCTTTGTACATCGAACCGCGCTCGAGCGTTACGCCGATATAAGTGCAGGTGTTGTATCCGAGCACTTTTGGGTTGATGTGATAGCCGGAACCAAGTATGACGCCGGTCTCGATAAGCCTTTGAACGCGCTGATGCACGGCTGCACGAGATACTCCGCAAGCTTCGGCAACGTCTTTGAACGGCGTCCGGGCATTCTTTGAAATAATCGCCATAATCTGACGATCTAACTTGTCAATTTTTTCTGTTTCAATCTTTTCCATATTCTGTTTTGTTTTGAATAAGTACATTTTCAATAAGCCCGAATCTGTTTTGGCAGGTATGTATCCTGTTTGAGTCGGATTATTCTGAAGTTTCCTGTTATTATATAGTTTTCATAAGGGCAGTCAGTTTTTCTACACGGTTGAGATAGTTGGTTTTCAGCCTCTTTACCGCCTCGTCATAAGGCAGAAATTCATCTCCGTTGAGAGGACTGAAGCTGGGGATGTTCAACCTTTTACTCACAGGCCAGATTTCAGTATCAACTTCGGATGAAATTTTGAGTGAGGATGCTATCGAATCAATCTGATTGCCAAGTTCGATGAAAGAGGGCGCTAAATGCGTCCACCGCGAACGGGCTTTTGAACAGAAAACGGGATCTCTCAGGAGATTGTAGATCCAATCGGCGTATTTAGCTACAAAGCCTTCATCGTCGCCGAAAGTTCTCAAATCGAAATCCCAAACCGGCCCTGCTTTTAACAGTCCCAAGCGATCTTTATATACATAGAAACTCGCGGGGACGTAGGATTCATGACTTGTAGCAAGTTCCATCACTATCCACCAGTCAATAAATGTTGTATCGTCGAGCATCTCGGCGTATTTGCGAGATTGCGGTGAACTGATTAAGATTTCAAGAGAATCGATATAGTTCCGAATGTAGTCGAACTGCGCCGGTTGCAGGGTTTCTTCGTCGGGTTCTTTGATCATTACCGGCAAATCGAACGTAGCAGAACGAAATTTGTTAACTTCGTCGAAGTGGCTGTCCAATTCAAGCAGATAACCTCCGGTGATGGCGTCCTTGCCGGTATCCGTAGCCTTCATTTCAGTAATGTTCACCCGATTTTCGTCAATTCTGACCTGCTCGCACAGATAGTAATTGCCTATCGTTTCGTCGTTGAGCATAACTTCGACAAACTTACCTCGCGGAGTCCATTCGAGATCTGTCCTGCGTGCAACCTCGAAGGCAAGATGATTGCGTATCATAGTGCGATCAACGTAGTTAGCAAGCAAAACCCAGCGTTTATGTGCGGGCATTCCGAGTATTTCGCTCTTCGAATCAAGTTTGATGGCGTATGGTTTTTTGGGAAGCGGCCAAGTGGAATTGCCGCGTCCGCGAATGCTGATTGTTCCTTTGTAATCGTCGAATTTGCTTATTCCGTCGATAGTCATCTCGGCGGGTATCCAATTGACCTTATCGCTGATTTGCGCGGCGTCCGCAGTATGTATGACGACGACCGGCAAACCGGTATCTTTCTTTCGTTCAAACGGAATCGCGACCGAAGAAATTTGAACGCTGTCGCCGTTCTCGTCAATGTCGTTGATAACTAAAGCTATTGTAGTATTATAGGCTTCGCGCTTGCCCTTATCGCGTATAAAGGCGCGGTATTGCCCGCTTTTGCCGGCCACAGGTTCTATGCGGTCAAGGCGAAATCTGTCGGGCGCGGTAATGTATGAATATGTTGTGAGAGCGCCGGACTGATCGAGCGCTATCCGACAGCTATCCGAGCTTACATCGTAGTTGAATACGGCATTAGATGGATTGACGCGAAACTCTAAAGCTACTTCGGTGTTTTTGAGTAATTGCAGTTTGGGGGTCAGAAGAGTTAATCCGTTAATTGGAATAAGATTCTTCTTTAGCTGATTAAAAACCAACTCGTTGCCGTCCGACAGTTTTATGCTGTACACATTGTTTTCTTTCGTCAGAGAAGTAACGATAGCCTTATGCAAGGCAATGACCAAATGAGTATCTTCGAAAGATATTATCCAATAATTCTTTCCGTTTATAGTGGAATCTCTGGCGGAGGTTATTTTTTTGTCTGCATTGTGAGCTGCGTAAAGACTTATGATGCTCTGCAGTTTGCTGATATCGCCGTTCAGAAGGTTGTCGATATCGTCATTCAAACCTTTGATATTATTGTTCAGATTGTCGATCTCATTCTCAAGATTGTCGATCTCATCGTTCAGGTTGTCAATCTCATTCTCAAGATTGTCGATTTGATCTTTGTAGTCCTTGCAACCGAAGGCTATTAATAAGAAGAAAGCTATTATGTAAACGGAACCTCTCATACATTGTTATATCTAAAAGGCGGAGGCTTGTCGGAACAAGCTCTCCGCCTTTCTAATAATTATGATATATGCCAAACGACTATATTACTTCAACAGGTCGGTGAATGAAGAATTGCCGAGGAACTTGGCAAATTCGAGGTCTAAAGCGGCTTCTTTAGCCAGCGAGCGGTCTTTGGCGATAGCTGCCTTCAGGTTGCTGACAACGCCGTTAGAATCGTTAGTGCGGGCTGCTACGACTGCTTTAAGATAGTCGGTTATGGCGGTAGCCTTCTTAACGCCTTTCAAAGTTTGCGCGGCAGTGCTGTAGTCTTTAGTCAGAATCTGCGCAAGAGCGGCATTATTGCTCTTTGTTCCGCCGAATGAACTGACAGCCTTGGCGTATTCGCCTTGTGTGAGATAAAGCAAACCGAGAGCCTGACCGAGTTCGGGAACGTCGGAAGCGTTGCCGAGCAGTTGCTGAGCTTTCGCCTTGTCGCCCTTAAGCAGTGCGAGCAGACCGAGGTTGACGTTCGATTCGCTGTTGTTCTTGATAGAGTTAGCTTTGTTGAACATCTCGGCAGCCTTGTCGAAGTCGCCTGCAATATAGCGCTGGATACCGATATTGTTCCATCCGCGATAGTCATTCGGGAACTGCTTGCTTGCCTTCGTGTAGATAGTTTCCTTCGCGGCGTCGTTCTCTGTCAGAGTAGCGGCATAGAGCAGTTCTTCTACATTGAGACTGCCTGCATCGCTCTTAGCCAAAGCGGTAATCTCTTCGTCCGACTTGCCTATGATTTCGATATTGGCAATCAGGCGCGAACGGCGTAACTGCGGCAATATGTCTTCGGCAAGCGATTTGAAGACGGTTGAGATGTTCTTGATCTCGCGTTCGCGTTCTGCGGGGTCTTTGTACATAGACAGTACGCGCAGTACGAGGTCTTTGTCCTGAAGGCTTGACTTCGATACGAGTTCCTGGAAGCCTTCCCAGTCCTGAGCCGTATAGTGAGCGTCAACGGGGACGTCAATCTTACGTTTCTTCAGTTCCTTGTTAATGTAGGTGGCGGTAGTGCTTTCGCGACGTCCGGCCAAAGCATCGTTGAGCTTCAGACCACCATCAGGCGAAGCATAAGCCGAAATTTCGACCGAAACGTTCTGATTAGGAGCCTGATTGGCGTTCTCGACGATGTTTTTCCATTCCTTAACTTCGTCCTTGTTTAGCTCTTTTGAGCGCAGTTCGGCCTGCTGGATAAGGAAGAGGATGTTAGCGTCGTAAGCCTCTTTGATGATGCGCTGAAACTTGTCGGCTCCAATGGCGGGATTAGCTGTAGCAGCATCGGCCAGATCGGAAGTAGCAATCACACCGTCGGCAATCTTGATGTCCGGCAACTTGATTGTTTTCTTCTTGATTTTAGCCTCAAAAGTAAGGAACAGCTCCGACTTTTTCATAGCAGGGATGTAGTCGAAAGTACTGCGCAAAGTGGCATTACCGCCTTGTGCGTACGAAACGACCGTGTTGTTGTCCTTCACTTTCTCGCCTTGGAAAGTGTAGGACGTGCCCCATGTTTCGCCTGTGGCATAGCGCAGAACAGGCGTAACCGTGACAACGGCATTCTTATTGAACCATTTAGCAGGGAAAGTGGCGCTAATTGTAACGGGCACTTTGCCGCCAACCGCTTCGAGCGGCTGTGGTTCGGCTTTAATATACTGCTCCGAAAGCGGAGTCAACTTCCCGGAACATGCCGAGAATGCAAAAATAGCGGCTATCGCGAGGATAGGCAGAAAGATTTTTTTGTTCATAAAAGTCAACGTTTTAAAAGTTTATATTGTTTTCAATTCTTCTCAATTGTCAAAAAAATTCGGTCATACAGCCGACAAAATTACAAAAAATATTTTACTTAACCACCAAATAAATCCAAAAAAATTTTTTTTCTTACCTTTGTGCTCAAAAAAAGCTATGATATACGAAATAAAAGCGCCTTGTTTTGTGAACGCATGTATCGATTTGCCGAAGTCGAAATCGATTAGCGCCAGAGCGCTTATAATGAATGCTTTATGCGATAAACCGACAAGGATTCTCAATCTTGCGCAATGCGACGATACCGATGCTATGGTAAACGCTCTATCGGCATTATTGCAGGGGAATCATGTCTCTACGATAGATATTGGGGCGGCAGGGACGGCGATGCGTTTTTTGACGGCTTATCTGGCAACGCAGTCGGGAGAGTGGATACTGACCGGCACCGAAAGGATGCGCAACCGCCCTGTCGGTTTGTTGGTTGACGCCCTTCGCTCTATTGGTGCGGATATTGAGTATGTCGAGAATGATGGTTTTCCGCCTTTGCATATCAAGGGCAAAACTCTGACAGGCGGTGAGATAAGCCTCGACGGCAGCGTCAGTTCGCAGTATATATCTGCTTTACTGATGATTGCGCCGACAATGACTAAAGGATTGCGCCTCAATCTGAG
>JAITNE010000132.1 GCA_031290635.1 Tannerella sp.
TCTGGGGTGATGCGAATATCTTTAATGTAGGAGTTGTTGCGGGCATACAGATAGCAGTCGCGCCCTACGCCCGAAAAGCGGAAGAAATCCTGGTCTTCGAGGTACGTGCCGTCGCACCAGCGGAAGGTCTGGAAAGCAAACAGATTCACGCCCGTGTGAAGATCTCGGGTGATATTAAACTCGGCTTCGAGCTTGCTGTCCTCGCTGTAACCGACGTACTGACCGTTTATCCACAGATAGATGTTGGAGGTTACCGAGCCGAAATGCGCAAAGACCTGCTTGCCGTTCCACCCTGCGGGGATGCTGATCTCGCGGCGATATGAGCCGACATGATTGTTCTCGACCGGCAGATTGGGCGGGTCGCTCCTGAATTGATTGTGCCAGGCGTAACCGTTGTTGACGTAGATCGGGTCGCCATAGCCGTTCAGCTCCCACAACGCGGGTACGCTGAGTTCGTTCCAGCCCTTGTCGTCGAAGCCTGTCTTGTAGAAGTCCGCCGGACGCCGGTCGGAGTTGGCGACCCAGAAGAACCTCCACTTGCCGTTCAGACTAAGGAAGTTGTCCGACGCTTCGCGGACGCCATCCTTAGCCGCCTGTTCCGACTCGTAGGCAAAATAATTAGCGTGCATCGGCGCACGGTTGACCTGATTGACCTCAGGCGTTTTCCACTCATCTTTCTGAGCGGAGAGAGTAGCAGCTGTCGTTAGCAGCGTGCAGCAAAGAATAAATTTCAATTTCATGTTATGTTATGTATTAATGGTGAATATTCCGTTGTGCTTTCAGGGCACAAAGATAGAAAAAATGATTATATTTGCACCTCGAAATCTAAAAAACATAATTATGGCAAGAAGATTCAATATCGCGGGACCATGCTTCCCGCCGAAACATTACACGATAGAAACAGATCGCTGTACGGGCAATGCAAGAGGCCTTATCAACGACGGTCTCTACTTCGTGCTTCATGCCGCAAGGCAAACCGGCAAAACGACTACCCTCAAGGCCTTAACCAGAAGCATCAACGCCGAGGGAAAGTATTATGCGCTCTACTGCTCGTTGGAAGCAATAGAAAGGATTACGGACGTCCATGAAGGTATTCAATCCTTGTTCAGCGTGATTCAAATGAACTTTATGTTGTCGCACATTCCGAATGGCGACAGGTTTGGCGAAAACTCGGACGTCGATTTTGCTATTAAGATAAGGTTGTCTTTATCAAGATTCTGTATGTTGCTCGACAAGCCTTTAATCATCTTCTTTGATGAAGCAGACTGTCTGCAGGCCGATCTGTTGATAAACTTTCTGCGTCAACTGCGCGATGGCTATGTCAGTCGCGAAGAAACTCCTTTCGTCCATTCCATCGCGCTCGTAGGTATGCGTAATATCCGCGACTACGAAGACCAAATCCGTGGAGAAGCAAAGACGCTCGGTAGCGCAAGTCCTTTCAATATCATTTCTGACGCCTTTACTTTGAATAACTTTACGTTTGAAGAAGTTGCCGCCCTTTATCAACAACACACCGATGAAAGCGGACAACTCTTCGAACCGGATGCTGTCAGCATGGTGTGGGAAAAGACGCAGGGACAACCATGGCTCGTAAATGCCATAGCGTACGAAATTATTGAAGAACAGTTAAATCGTGATTACTCGCAGACCATCATATCAGATATGGTTCTGAAAGCCATTAACGCTATTCTTATTCGTCGAGATACTCACGTTGACAGTATGCTGTATCGACTGAAAGAGCCACGCGTGAAACTCATTGTTGAGTCTATGATTTTGGGTGATGAAGCTATTTTCGACTGGACTTCGGATGATTATCAGTACGTCCGCGATATAGGCCTGATACACCCTGTCAAAATCCCCATACGACCGGCTAATCCTATTTATAACGAGATGATTTGCAGGGCGCTTTCATACGCTTTTCAGGAAGAGATGGCTTATAAAGAGACGCCTTACGTCATGCCGCGTTACTTGCTCGACGGGAAGATTGACATGGACTATCTGATGAGTGACTTTCAACAGTTTTGGCGCGAAAACGGTGAGATTTGGAAAGATAAATACGATTATAAGGAAGCAGCGCCACATCTGATTATGATGGCTTTCCTGCAACGCGTCATCAACGGCGGCGGCTATATTAATCGCGATTATGCTCTTGGATACGGACGTCTTGACGTCTGCGTTGACTATGAAAAGCATCGCTACCCAATCGAACTGAAACTCCGTCGCGGCGATATCACCTACGAAAAAGCTTTTAGCCAACTCGCCGGATATATGGATCATCTCGGCTGTACCGAAGGCTGGTTAGTAGTATTCGACCGCCGACCGGAACTTGCTTGGGACGAGAAAATTTTCATTCGTAAGGAAACTGTAACCAACAAAACCATAACCATCGTCGGATGCTGATAAAAAATGATTATATTTGCACCTCGAAATTTAAAAATTATTATTTATGAGTTGTTTATTTGAACAGATAAGCGCGGACATAAAGTCCGCAATGATGGCGAAGGACAAGGTGCGCCTTGAGGCTCTTCGCAATGTGAAAAAGTATTTTATTGAGGCTAAGACTGCTCCCGGCGCGAATGATACGCCGCCGGATGATGATGCGGCTCGCAAAATCATTCAGAAGTTAGTCAAGCAGGGCAATGATTCGGCTAAGATTTATGCCGAACAGAATCGTCCTGAACTTGCGGACGCCGAACTTGCGCAGGTAAGCGTCCTCGAAACCTATCTTCCAAAACCCTTGACGGCCGAAGAACTTGAGGCCGAACTGAAGACGATTATCGCCCAGACAGGAGCTTCTGGTCCTCAGGATATGGGCAAGGTCATGGGAGCAGCTACTAAAGCTCTCTCCGGCAAGGCCGACGGACGGGTTATCTCGGAAACAGTCAAGCGGTTGCTCGCCGGAAGTTAATTAGCACGCGGATATACGCAGATACCGCAGATTTTAATTTTACTTTACCGAGATGATTTCTTTTATAGCATGTTTATTGTTCCTTATTGTAGGATACGTCGTTTACGGCGGGCTGATGGAGCGCGTGTTTGGCGTTGAGCCGTCGCGCGTTACGCCCGCTTATGCGCAGTCGGACGGCGTTGATTA
>JAITNE010000145.1 GCA_031290635.1 Tannerella sp.
TATCAATAGAAATAACGCTTATCATTACCCTTAATCCCCGTTAGGGGATTCACAAAAGGAATACATCTAAATCGATAGAATAAGGTGAAACCTCTACGAGGTATTAGTTTGTTTAGACAATCTTTTTTCTATTGATATGAATGCCCTACGGGCAAGCATCATCTGTCATTTCCCCCTTGTTGAACTTTTTATAGGCGCTTGTAATGACGGACATGTGCGACACGCGATGACGGCAACAAAGACCTGTTGTTGCTAACTGTTCACTCTTCGTTATTCACTGTTCACTCTTATTTTGTACATCCTGTCTGACGGGCGGATTTTGGAGGATGTGCGGATAGAAAAGCGTTCACCTTTGAGGGTATGCGGGACGGACTTCAACGCTACGCGTATCTCACTGACGGTAAGGAATAAAGCGCCTGTCGTAGGACCGGTTATCAGAACCTCGTCGCCGACGTGCAATTCGCCCGATTCCATCTCAAACTCAGCTACTTGCAACTCGCTGAAGTACTTTATCCCTTTAGCTACGTATTCCTTGCGACTTGTGGCATTAGAACCGTAACGGCTGCTCCACTCGCCCAGACGCTGACCCAGATAGTAGCCGTTCCAGAAACCGCGATTGAAGACCGTACGCAGTCGTGCGTCCCAGACAGCGATTTTTTCGTCCGTAAATGTACCCGCACAGTAGTCGCGCACAGCCTCCTTGTAACATTCCGTAACCGTACGCACATATTCCGGACCACGAGCGCGTCCTTCTATCTTGAAAACGCGTACGCCGGCGTCCATCATCTTGTTAAGAAAATGTATGGTCTTCAGGTCTTTAGGCGACATGATATATTGATTGTCAACGTCGAGTTCAATATCCGTTTCACGGTCTCGCACGGTGTATCCACGCCGGCAAATCTGCATACATGCGCCACGGTTAGCAGAAGCGTTCAACTCGTGCAGACTGAGATAGCACTTGCCCGAAACCGCCATGCAAAGCGCGCCGTGACAAAACATTTCAATACGCACCGGCCGCCCTGAAACGCCTGTAATCCCGCGTGTACGGATTGCCTCGTGTATAGCGCCGACCTGCTCCAGATTAAGCTCGCGAGCCGGCACGACTACATCGGCAAAACGGGCGTAAAACTCCAGCGCCTCTACGTTGCTGATATTCAGCTGGGTCGAAAGGTGTACGGGCTGACCGATTGAATTGGCATACTGCATCGCAGCCACGTCGGAAGCTATGACAGCGCTGACGCCTGCATCGTGAGCAGCGTCAATAATTGAGCGCATAAGCGGCATGTCGCTGTCGTAAATAACGGTGTTGACGGTAAGATAACTGCGTACGCCGTGTTCACGGCATATAGCGGCTATTTGACGGAGGTCGTCGGCAGTAAAATTATTGGATGAGCGCGAACGCATATTCAGCCCCTCGATACCAAAATAGACCGAATCGGCTCCGCCTTGAATAGCCGCCATCAACGACTCGTAAGAGCCTGCAGGCGACATAATCTCAAAGTCATTGGCGGCAGCTTCAGCGAAATCTTTCATTCAAAAACCTCAACCGTAGCCAGATAGTGCGTCTCGTTCGTAACCGGACAGAGCGAAATGTAGCCGGAACGAATCAGGTCGCCTTCGAGGACGAGCGGCGATGCTTCCGTCATGCGGCGATGCTCCTTTTCGGCGTCATAAACATGGTAATTGATGCGCAGTATGCCGCGCGAGGACGGATGTACGAACTGC
The DNA here is from genome assembly GCA_031290635.1 of Tannerella sp. Taxonomy (GTDB): domain Bacteria; phylum Bacteroidota; class Bacteroidia; order Bacteroidales; family Tannerellaceae; genus Tannerella. The sequence goes on from JAITNE010000145.1 coordinate 1,726, forward strand.
CGGCTTATCTTCATAGCCACATATCCCATGGTATAGCGCAGATTAAGTTCTACAAAGGGATGGACTGCGTAATTGCCGTCGTTATCCTTGTAAATCAGCATATCTACGCCGAGGTAGCCTTCGTATTTGCTGCCGATTATCTCCTGCAAAACGTTTATGACCTGCTTGACAAGAAACATGTAATCCTCCGGCGAGATGTATTTGTTGAGCTGTTGCAGGAGGGCTGCCTGAGTGTTGAGTATGCAACCGGCAAACTGCCCCTTGTCTTGCGTCTCGAAGATCGACAAGCCTTCATAGTTGACATTACCTTTTCCGTCGGAATAAAATTCGGCTGCGAAATCAAGCGCCTTGTCCAGTGCAGACTCTATACTGATAGCGCTTTGACGCTTTAATGCTCCTGAAATCCAAGAAGTTGCACGTGCATCAATAGTGTTGCCGTCAAGCCAGTACAATCCTCTTCCTGATGATGAAAGGGGCAACTTCATAACGTAGGGCGGCCGGTTCTTAGCCACATACGCCTGCAATTCTTCTATATTCGAGAAAAATTCAGGCGCCTTGACGTCAAGTTCGACGGGGAATGTCTCCTTTAAACGCGTCAGACAACGCGCTCCGGTTTGACGCTTTGTCAACTCTGCATACTCATCATTCCATTCAGGCACTTCGATGTTCATCCCATTACGTTTGAAGTCCAGGAGCAGGTCGATGCTTCGGGGTGATAATCCCCAAATGCGGGCAGTCAACGGCGGCAACTTGGGCACAACGTTCTGCCTCATACATCTGAACAGCTCTTTCATCATCAGACTGAGAATCATCGGAGATGATAATTTTGTTCTGAAACATCTTGGTTGCGACGCTACAAACTGCGACGCCTTCATATTCCTGACGAGCGTAAAACTGCCGCCGCCATACCATACAGGCAGCATTTCTAAATCAGCTGCCATCTTCTGAATGGTGTAAGGCGGCGTATAATGAGATTTCCCGCCTAAAATATCTAATTCATGACCCGGATTAAAAAAATACAAATTTGGCATTTATAAAATATCTATGTTAGTCTAACTTTTCATCTATTGCTTCTATTTTCTTCACTACGACCTCTATTTCTTCTTTCAATCGATTTATCTTGCGATCCATCTCTTTTTTCAGTCCGGTACCGCTCTTCGATGCAATTGTCAGGAAGCCGATATTGTTCTCGTAAGTCTGCAACTCGCCTCTCTTGCTGTCGTAAATACGTATCAGCTTGTCGCGATCGTCTAACAGTTTGTTCTTTCCCGAACCGGATACCTCCAAGTTGGAACGGAACTGCTGCATCCGGCGATCGCGGTCGCTCATCTTCAGCCTCTCAAACAGCTTGTCTGTAGCTTTGTGAAATTCGTTGTGCAGATTTTCTTTCTCCTTAAACGGCACATAGCCTATGTTGTTCCATTCGGCAATATATCCTTTCAGAATTGCAAGCGAGGCTTCGTCGCCGCGATTTTCGTCTATCTCCTTTATTTTGTCGATCAAAGCTTGTTTCTTTATCAGATTTTCGGCTTCTTCGGAGCTGTGCGAGGAGTTTTCTTGTTTCTTCCTTTCAAAGAAATAATCGCAGGCGGCGGTAAATTGCTGCCAGATAAGATCTGCCTGCTTGTACGGCGTTATTCCTATCTTTTTCCACTGTCCTTGGATGTCAATATATACCCTCGTAGCTTCAGACCAATCGCTACTCTCTTTCCACTCTTCGGCCTTGTCTATCAGGGCTTTCTTCATTTCGAGATTTCTGTCCATCTCGCTGCGTGAGGATTTATAGAACTCGTTTTTGCGGTCGAAATAGGCGTCGCAGGCGGTACGGAAACGCGAGAATAGCCTGGAGTTTTGATTCTTGGCTACATAGCCGATAGTGTGCCATTTTTTCTGCATATCAAGTACTTCGTTCGTCTGCTTGTCCCAGTCGTGTATTGTCTTCATAGCGCTGAAGTCGATGGATTCAATCTTTTTGCATAAATTAATCTTTTCTACATGATTAGCGTCTTCCTTCTCTCTGGCTTCCGACATATACGATTGATACAGCTTGCCGATTGCGTTCGAAGCATCCTTGAAACGATCCCAGATGGACGTGCGGTGTAATTTGGATACGGGACCTATTTCTTTCCATTGCAGAAACAATTTTTGCGCCTGACGAGAAGCTCCGATAATGTCTTTCTCGTTGACAAGGCGCTCGATAGCTTCACACAGCGCGGTCTTCATCTCAAGGTTCTTCTTGTAATCGTACTCGCGGAGTTGGTTGTTTATCTTAATCAAGTCGTAAAAGCGCTCTCCATAAATCTGATAGGTACGCCACAAATCTTTCTGAAACTCCTGTGGCATAGTCTTTATCTCCCTCCACTTAGTCTGTACCTCGCGAAACTCGTTCTGCCGCTTGTAGAAATCATCCTGGCTTTCGGTCAAGAGCTTGAGGCGTTCTACAAGGTGCTGTCTCAGAATGAGATTGCTCTCTTTCTGCCTTGCTTCTTCGGCGTCTATGCGACGACGTTTCTCGCGATATTCGGAAATCAGAACGTTCAGCCGTACCTCCTGCTCTTCTTCCGGCGACGAAAAGTCTTTTTCCTCACCTCCTCCTTCCATAAAAATGCGCTTGCGCTCTTCGTTGTCCGCACGACGCAGACGGTTATACGCATTTTTGAGCGATTCAACCTCCTCCCGCGCATATTTCTGCGGCTCGTCAACTACAAGCTCGAGTCTCGCAATGATTTCGGACCTGGTCAATGCAGGCGCCACTACTGCTTCAACCTCTTTTTCAGGGGCCGGAGCAGAAGCAGGGGCTTCTATCGACAACGTAATAACTTCGACCGTTTCGCTCTCCTCTTCAGGTAATGCTACGGGTTCGACCGTCTCGCTCTCCTCTTCGGGTAATGCTACGGGTTCAACCGTTTCGCTCTCCTCTTCAGGTAATGCTACGGGTTCGACCGTCTCGCTCTCCTCTTCAGGTAATGCTACGGGTTCGACCGTCTCGCTTTCCTCTTCAGGTAACGCGACGGTTTCAATTTCACTAACTTCCTCCTCAACGGGAACGGAAATCAGTTGATTAGCTTCTTCCAACTCGCCTGTCTCTTCAACCGTTATGGCTTCATTCATCGGCAAATTTGTTTCTTGAGTTTCCATCATAAACTTCGTATTTTAATCCTCATTTCGGAGTCGAATTAGGTCGAAAAAACCGAAATAAGCGTTACAAATTAAAGACTTATTTTCGATTTATCCAAATAAAACACGAAAAAAATTTTTTTATTTTACTATTTCTATTGATATTCAAACAGTTACGATTACTTCAAAAATGAAATTAAAATACCGGCCGCAACAGCTGAACCGATAACGCCCGAAATGTTGCTTGACATGCAGTATTGAAGGACGTGATTTTTCGAATCATACTTCAATGCAATGTCGTTGGCTACACGCGAAGCCATTGGTACAGCGCTTAATCCGGTAGCGCCTATAAGCGGGTTTATTTTCCTCTTTGATAAGAGATTCCAAATCTTGACCATGCAGATACCGGAGGCTATTGACAGTGCGAAAGCGAGGAAACCGCCTACAACGATGCCGATAGTTGTCATGTTGAGAAATGAATCGCAGGTCATGGTGCCGCCAACGCAGAGACCAAGAAAGATTGTAGCGGTGTTCATAATGCTGTTTGACGCCGCATCAAAAAGTCGCCCTGTGTCGCTTCCAATCTCTTTTACCAAGTTGCCGAACATCAGCATCCCTATTAGCGGAACGGCTGTAGGCACAAATAAAGCCACAAGCGTAGTTACAGCTATTGGGAAGATTATCTTCAAAACACGCAAATTCTTTATTATCACCGGCTTAGCTGACTTTTTCTCCTCTTCTTTCATGTTGATGGACAGTTCTTTGCGAGTGCATATCATCCTGACTACTAATGGAATAATCACCGGCACCAGCGCCATATATGAATAAGCGGCGATAGCGATAGGGCCAAGCAGATGCGGAGCGAGTTTGATAGTAGTGAAGATTGCCGTCGGACCGTCGGCGCCTCCGATAATACCCAGAGAGGCTGCTTCACGCGGCGTGAATCCTATCAGGATGGCTACTATCAGCACGACAAAGATACCCATCTGTGCCGCCGCTCCGAAAATCGACAGCCTAAGATTGCGCAGCATAGGTCCAAAGTCGGTCAAAGCGCCCACGCCCATAAAGATAATCGGCGGCAGGAAGCCCGTCTTTATCAACATATAGTACAGGAAGTTCATCAATCCCAACTCATGCGCTATTTCATGCAACGGCATCTCCCAGATGTTCTTTATTGCGCCGCTCGAAAGCGTAACGCTGCCATCCTGAGCTGCCTGTATAATCCCCATCTCGCCACCCGGAAAATTGGCCAGCAACACTCCGAAAGCGATAGGTATAAGCAACAAAGGCTCATAATGCTTGCGAATGCCCAGATAAAGCAACAAGAACGCAATAGCGTACATTATCAGAAACTGTGGCTTCTCGACTATGTTGCCGAATGCCGTCATCTCATATAATTTTTGAAACAGATTATCCATGAGGGGAGGCTATTATCATAAGTATGTCGTCTTCCGATACGGCGTCGCCGGAATTAAGGAGGATTGCAGTTATCACTCCGTCGCTGACGGCGCTGACGGCGTTATAGGTCTTCATCGCTTCTATATAGCAGACGGTCTGGTCTTTCTTTACCGTATCGCCTACCTTCACCGGCATGTCGCCTGTCCCTTTGACAAGGAAGAATTTACCTTCGAGCGGCGACAGCAATTCGCTGCCTTCGTTGAATACCGAATTCTCTTTAGTTATCGGGGGAGCTGCAGAGGTCGGCGCGACAGGAGCAGGAGCTGTGGCAGTGGCCGTATTGTCGGTTGGAGCGCCCTGAAACGAAACGGTTACGCGATAAGGCTGACCATTGACGTCAACATTAAGTATCTGCGGAGTGGAAGGCATTGCGAAACCCGTTGTGGGAGCGGCTGCAACTTCTTTTTTGACGCTCGATTTCTCAGCATGACGCTTGGCTATATCTGCAAGGAAATCTATCTTTGCCTTACCCGACTTATATGCTTCATACTGAGCCGGATGCATTGCATATTCAAATAAATCCTCATCATCCTCGCCTACCTCCCAATGCTTTTCGTTCATCATCTTGCGATACTTATTGAGCGCATCGGGATAATTGTCTTGCGGGTCGCCATCGAAGAATTCCCGCCCTTCGGCTTTCGCTTTTTCGAGTATTTCGGGAGCAAGCTCGCCCGGTAGCCGTCCGGCCTTGCCAAGCAACATGTCCCATATATCATCGGCTATCATGCTCCAACGTTCTTTACCCTTGAGCATCTGCATAACGTTCATCAATGCAAGGTTTTTGACGTACTGACTGAAAGGCGTAACGAGCGGAGGATAACCCACGCGAGGCCATACGTAAGCCACCTCGTCAAACAGTTTGATAAGCAAGTCATCCAATGACAGCGGCAGTTCCTTATTTTTCTCACGACTTTTGTTGATAGTGACAAGGTTTGATTCAAGGTCGGCCATAAGACTTCCCATCATGCCTCCGGGCAGTCCGGGAGCTATCAGCAGCGAGTTCATCAGACGGTTCTTCGGACTTATATATAATCCCAGAAAATCGTCCATAAACTCCTGAATCATACTGCGTACTTTCATATATGCGCTCATATTGATTTCGGGAACGATATAGCCCGCATCCTTCAACATCGCCTGCACCGTCAGCAAGTCGGCATGACCCGTGCCCCACGACAGCGGTTCCATCCCTACATCTATATAGTCGCATCCGGCATCACAAACGGCGAGTATCGACGCCACACTAAAGCCCGGACCGGCATGACTGTGATACTGTACGGGTATCTCCGGATAAGCTTTCTTGATGTTGGCGACAATCAGTCCCAATGAGTGTGGTCGGCCAATGCCTGCCATGTCTTTGATACAAATCTCGTCGGCGCCGCTCTCTATAAGGTCAAGCGCCATTGTTGTATAGTATTCGACCGTATGAACGGGCGAATGGGTGATACTCAACGCGCACTGCGAAATCATTCCGGCCTCGTGAGCAAAACGTATTGATGATTTGATATTGCGTACATCATTCAGTCCGCAAAACGTGCGGGTAATATCCGTACCTTGCGCATTCTTCACCTGATAAAACAGTTGACGCACATCGGCCGGCACAGGGCTCATGCGCAAACCATTCAAGGCGCGGTCTAACATCTGCGTCTGGATACCTGCCTCATTAAAAGGCTTAGTCCAGTCTCTCACAGCCTTGTTGGGATTCTCGCCAAAGAGCAGATTAACCTGCTCAAAGCCCCCGCCGTTAGTCTCAACTCTCGCAAAACATCCCATCTCGATTATCGCGGGAGCTATATGTGTCAACTGGTCAACGCGGGGTACGTACTTTCCGGCCGACTGCCACATGTCGCGAAAAACGAGGCAAAATTTAATTTCTCTACTCATTCTTATAACCTGTTAAATTCCTGTATTTTACTCTATCTTTGTTACTCTTCCGGCGCCGGCAGTCAGCACGCTTACCGCCGAAACTATAGCCGCAGTCGTTTGACTTGCTACCTCGCCGTTACCCATCGGCGTTACTGTTGTCGGTCTGCGCGTCTTCTCCACAAACTCTTCCGGTGCATATCTATTGACTAAGCCAATCAATCCCTTGCTAAACCAGATAATAAGCAGCAGAATAGCGAAAACCGAAGTCATACCGACCATAATAAGCAGCAATCCAAGTTCCAAATTCTCCATAAAACCTAAAAAATTAGTAATACCTAAATCTTTTCTTTCTCAAAAGAGAGTACAAAAGTACGACTTTCTTTTGACTTGTCCAAATTTTCCGACTGAAAACGAACATCATTATCCGTCTCTACCCCCTCCGATTCGATGCCGCTATCAGACATGTTGCTGTTATTCATATACTCAACCGAATGCGGTATCGTATCAATAAAATATAATTCTCCGTCTTTTCCTTTCAATACATTAGCAGGTCGGGCGTCAAAAATTTCATACGAGCCGTTACTCCAAACTTCGTGTAAATTTGCCAAACTCCTTTTCCCGTCAAGTTTAAATCCAATGCTTGTTAAATAATTGTGGATTTCTTCCTTTGTTGCATTGCGTTCGGCATCTATAAGGGGTTGATCTAATACTAACGCAGGATTTCCGTGTAGATTATTCATAAAACCTTTTATTGTGTATGCAGCATTAGGAAACAACTTGTTATGCGCAGAAAATCTGTCTATAATTGCATGCAGATTTTTATTGTGTTCCGAACTTGTTACATAAACAAGATTATTTAGTTTGGTAAGAGTTTTGCCATCCGAATTTAGATATACATCGTGTTCGGAAGTGCCTCTTGCTTTTTGATTATGTAACAGTTTTTTGTCTGAAAGATACGAATTATCAAGCCAAACGCCGTTTTCCTGCGCCTGCCTGCGTAATTCATTTTGGAATTTCTTTTT
>JAITNE010000180.1 GCA_031290635.1 Tannerella sp.
GACTTATATTTCTTCGGATTATATACTTATATGTTGCCTGAACTTGGATTTATAGAGCTTTGATGTTTAAGTATATACATTAAATATAATCCGAGAACTTCGTTTCATAAATAATTACTATATTTGCAGTCAAAATATATACATATATGAGTAGAATTATAGTTATAGGAGCTGGCGGCGTAAGCTCCGTAGCCGTTAAGAAGATGGCAATGAACAGCAATGTCTTTACCGACATAATGCTTGCCGGCCGCACCCTTAGCAAGTGTGACAAGATTGCCGCGGATATCAGGAACGTTAATATCCGAACAGCACAGGTCGATGCGGACAATACAGGAGACCTTGTAGAGCTGTTTAAGTCGTTCAAACCCGAGCTGGTCGTCAACCTCGCCCTGCCTTATCAGGACTTGTCTATCATGGATGCATGCCTACTGTATGGCGTAAGTTACTTGGACACAGCAAACTACGAACCCTTAGATAAGGCCAAATATGAATACTCATGGCAATGGGCCTACCGAGACCGCTTCGCAACGGCCGGATTGACAGCTATACTCGGCTGTGGATTCGACCCCGGCGTCTCCGGAATCTACACCGCTTATGCGGCAAAACATCACTTCGATGAAATACAATATCTCGACATCGTTGACTGCAACGCCGGCGACCACCACAAGCCATTTGCAACCAACTTCAATCCCGAGATAAACATCCGCGAAATAACACAGAAAGGTCGCTACTTCCAGGACGGTCAATGGCTTGAGACAGAGCCGCTATCGGTGCATCAACCCATCACCTACCCAGCCGTCGGAGCACGCGAATCATATCTTATGTATCACGAAGAACTCGAAAGCCTCACAAAGAACTTCCCAACCCTGAAGCGGGCGAGGTTTTGGATGACATTCGGGCAGGAATACCTTACCCACCTGCGCGTTATGCAAAACATTGGCATGACGAGTATCAAACCCGTACTCTACCAGGGCGTAGAGATAGTGCCGATTCAGTTCCTGAAGGCGGTACTGCCGGATCCTGGCAGTCTCGGCGAGGGTTACACCGGCGAAACGTCCATCGGTTGCCGCATCCGAGGCCTCAAAGATAAGCAGGAACGCACTTACTATGTCTATAACAACTGCAGCCATGAGGAGGCATACCGCGAAACAGGCGCACAGGGCGTCAGCTATACCACAGGCGTACCCGCAATGATAGGCGCCAAGCTGTTTCTGCAAGGCGCATGGAAACGACCCGGAGTCTGGAATGTCGAAGAGTTCGACCCTGACCTGTTCATGCAGGAACTCAACGAACAAGGCCTCCCCTGGCACGAGATTTTCAACGGCGACCTGGAACTGTAGATGCAGAACGTGTATAAGATATTGCGTATTGCAAGCCTCGTGCGAAACGAACGAGTTAAGATGCTGGGTATATGGATGATGCATATACTTGGGATGCGGTATATCGGCGTGTTTTTCGACCCCGTGTTGGCGTGTAATTTGCGATGTAAGATGTGCTACTTTAGCGATGAAGACAAACGGAAGAGCTATCGCGGCGTCTTTAGTTTTGAAGACGTCGAATTAATCTCTAAAGCCTTGTTCGGCAGAGCGTTGAAGCTACAAATCGGATGCGGAGCAGAACCCACTCTCCATAAAGACTTGAACAGAATCATCGCATTAGGAAAGCAATATCAAATACCGTATATATCGCTGACTACTAATGGACAACTGTTGACCCGCGAACAGCTCTCGGACGCTGCCGAAGCAGGACTCGACGAAATCACTATCTCCACCCACGGACTGACTCAACACACTTACGAATACCTGATGACCAACGGTCGTTTCGACCTGTTCCTGCAAACCCTGCATCACATCAAAGAAGTAAAGGCTCAACATCCCGACTTCAAACTCCGTATCAACTATACTATCAACAACGATAACCTTGAGGAATTAAGCCGTATCTGGGCAATAATCGGGGACGAAGTTGAGATTGATATATTGCAAATGCGCCCTATCCAGAAAATAGGGAACTCGGAATACGCCGACTTCGACACCTCAAAGATGTATAACAGATATGACGCTGTCATAGAGCCTGTTATAGAAGAATGCCGACGAAGAAAGATTACCTGTCTTGTCCCCACAAAGCAGAATATCCTTGCGATGAAAAACAACGAAATTCAGGATAAAAGGATTGAAACGGCAACTTATTGTTATGTTTCTCCGAGAGGTTGCTGGCAAGACGATTTCGACTATAAAACAGACACATTCAAGTCGTATTCAAAAGCGCATCACTTAGGAATGAAGCTACTTGTAGCCATATTCGCAAAGAAAAAGAAACAGCCTGCAAATACAACATACAAACTAAATTATAACATAAAATAAAACTTATAATGACTGTTGGATTTGCTGAATTGGATTTTTTTTTGTAATATTGCAGCGAATTTCAACGTTGAAATTCAATAAATAATATAATCATGGCAAAAGAAAAAGAAGAGAAAACTCTTGAAGCCGCATTTCAAGACGGAGTAAAGTCCGAGAAGCTGAAAGCCTTACGCGCTGCATTGGAAAAGATAGAGAAGAGCTATGGAAAAGGCTCTGTAATGAGGCTCGGCGACGAGCGAATCGATAATATCGAAGTCATCTCGACAGGCTCGATAGGTCTCAATGCCGCTCTGGGAGTAGGAGGCTACCCACGCGGACGTATAATTGAAATCTACGGTCCGGAGTCGTCAGGTAAGACCACATTGGCAATACACGCAATCGCTCAAGCGCAAAAAGCCGGCGGTACAGCCGCGTTTGTCGATGCCGAGCATGCTTTCGACCGCTTCTACGCCCAGAAGCTTGGCGTTGATGTGGAGAACCTCTTGATTTCGCAACCCGATAACGGCGAACAGGCGCTCGAAATCACCGAACAGCTCATCCGCTCATCGGCAGTAGATGTCGTTGTGATTGACTCCGTAGCTGCGCTGACGCCTAAAGCCGAGATTGAAGGCGATATGGGCGAGAGTAAGATGGGTTTGCAGGCGCGTCTGATGTCGCAAGCTATGCGCAAACTGACTGCCGCTATCAGCAAAACCCATACTACGTGCATCTTTATCAATCAGTTGCGCGACAAGATCGGCATCATGTTCGGTAACCCCGAAACGACCACCGGCGGTAACGCGCTCAAATTCTATGCCTCTATCCGTATCGACATCCGCCGCATAGGCTCTATCAAGGATGGCGATGAAGTATTAGGCAATCAGGTGCGCGTAAAAGTTGTTAAAAACAAGGTTGCGCCGCCATTCCGCAAGGCCGAGTTTGATATTATGTTCGGTGTGGGCATCTCTCGTTCGGGCGAGATAATAGACCTCGGCGTCGAACAAGGAATAGTAAAGAAGAGCGGCGCATGGTTCAGTTATAACGATTCCAAGCTGGGTCAAGGTCGCGACGCCTCCAAGAAATTAGTTGAAGAAAATCCCGAACTTGCAGCCGAACTCGAAAAGAAGATTTTCGAGGCATTGAAAAGATAATTCCGAAAACCGTCTTCAGATGTCGAAAGACCGCTATAGGGAGTTGTGCGCTACGGAAACAGATATCCCCATCTTTTCGCAAGACTGGTGGTTAGATGCGGTGTATGGCGACGACTGCTGGGATGTGCTCCTTGTCGAGAAGAACGGTCGTGTGGTCGCCGCATGGCCTCTGTACATGCCGCTACACGACGTCGTTACCATGCCCCCATATACGCAATCTATGGGCGTCTGGATAGCTCCGCTGTCGGATGATACTAAATATTCGTCTGTGCTCGAACAAGGGCAATCGCTATGCAAGCAACTGATAGAACGCCTGCACGCACGTGTCTTTCTGCAAAATTTCGCATATTCCTTTACTGACTGGCTGCCTTTCTATTGGGCTGATTACAAGCAAACTACACGATATACATACATTCTTCCCGACCTGAGCGACTTGGACGCTCTGTGGGAAGGCATGAGCCAAAATACTCGGCGCAACATCAAGCGGGCGCAGGATGAAGCGCATATAGAGGTCAGGCAGGATGTCGGCGTCGATGATTTTCTGCGAGTGCATGAACAGACTTTCGAGCGTCAAAACATTCGTAATAAACAGAACGTAAATGTATTGCGTCGATTAATTGCAGCAGCCGTTTCACGCGGTCAAGGCGCATTGTTTGGCGGATACGACCCGGAAGGTCGTCTTCATGCAGCCGCTTTTATTGTTATGCAACCATCTTCAGCATACTATATTGCAGGCGGCGGAGACCCTGCACTACGTCGTTCGGGCGCACACAGTCTTGTTCTCTGGGAAGCTATCCGCCATACTTCAGCCTGTTCCAAAGTCTTTG
>JAITNE010000186.1 GCA_031290635.1 Tannerella sp.
GATGGCGTTCTACGGTATCGTCCCCCGGATGCACACAGCAATCTGCACATTATCCGGTATCGTCCCCCAGAGGCACGAAACAATCCAAACATTATCCGGTATCGTCATTGCGAGGTACGAAACAATCTAAACATTATCCGGTATCGTCATTGCGAGGTACGAAGCAATCTAAACATATCATCATAATATATACTTTGATGCCGATATGAGCATGGATATTTCCGCACTATGTAGTTTAGATGAATAATGAAGCATCAACAATGATGTATATAGATTAGATTGCTTCGTACCTCGCAATGACGATACCGGATAATGTTTAGATTGCTTCGTGCCTCTGGGGGACGATATCGGATAATGTGCAGATTGCTTCGTGCATTCGGGGGACGATACCGTAGAACGCCATCGCAAGTTATTCGTATTTCTGCCGATTGTTTCTTGCATCCCACTTGGGGGATTGGGGGATGGGGGCTGCATTTTTCGTGATTAGCTTCTATTTCTTCGCTTTCAAACCGAATTTAGCGCGTGTGTCAATTATTATTCGCATATTTGCACCCCGATAATACGATAATTTCTAATTAAATATTAATTCAAAATGAAACATTTTACTGTTATTCTTTTATTCCTGGCGGCTGTTTCTGTCGAAATGCAGGCCGCTAATCCTGCGAATATCCGCGGGAAGGTGGTTAACGTCGAAAACGAATCCCTGTCCGGCGCTAATGTAACCGTTGTGGACTCGCGACTTGGGGTTAGTACTAATGCTGATGGCGAGTACGTCCTGAACGGATTGCCGGAGGGTCGAGTCTCTATCAGGGCGTCGTTCGTCGGATATGAGGCCAAAGTTGTTGAGGTGGACGTGCAGGAAGGCAGCCGGGAGCTGGATTTCACGCTTGAGAGAGGCCTTGTAGCGCTCGAATCCGTTACCGTTACCGCGCAACAGCGCGAGCAGCAAACGCTGGATATTCCGATAACGATGAGCAGCCTTAGCGCCCGGATGCTCGAAAACACGCATACGCGCAACCTCGAACAGCTGTCGGACTTCATCCCCGGTCTGAATATCCGCATCCAAACGCCGCATAGACCGTCGTTTGTCATACGCGGATTGACCAGCGACGAAGTCAGCCCGACCGCCCAGCCCCGCGTGTCGGTCTATTACAACAACGTTTCGACCAGCCGCGCAAGCATGGCTATCGCCGAACTCTATGACCTTGAGCGCGTCGAAGTCATGAAAGGCCCGCAGGGAACACTCTTCGGACGGGGTGCGCAGGCAGGAGCCGTCAACTTCATCACCCAAAAACCGACATCCGACCTTGGCGGCTACGTATCCGCAGGAGCCGGCAACTACGGACTTAAAGAGATTGAGGGCGCTGTGAACCTGCCCATCATCGAAAATCAACTCTCCGCACGTTTTGCGGGGATTTACAGCTATCAGGACGGCTACGTAAAGAATCTTTCCGGTGGAGACGCACTCAACGGCAAGAATACCGTCGGAGGACGTTTTTCGGTTAGATACTTACCCGTTCACAATCTTAAAATTGATTTCGTGGCAAACTATCAGAAGGACGACAACCCCGGCACGGCGTTTATGAGCCGTCGCTATCCGAACAGCAAGGGAGAGTCGGACATTTTCAAGCGTGAAGCTTCGCTGGATGCGGGCAAGAAATGGTTTAACAAGCGTGATGTTTTGGGCGCTTCGCTTAATGCCGGATATTATTTCAACGAGAACAATTATCTGACTTCAATTACGTCGTACTACGGCAATACTGCCGACCACCACTGGGATGGCGACGGTACAATCGCGCCTGCAATCGACATGGCCGAATACGTGGACGTAACGCAGTTTACGGAGGAATTGCGCTATAACTTCTCGGTCAACAGCCGTCTGAACGGGTTTGCCGGTGTTAGCTATTGGCGCGAAGACGTTAAGTTGAAGTACTGGTTTGGGCCGGATGAGCAATACATGATTTATCCCCTGCTGGATATGATGACGGGAAACGCGTCGAGCGTACCTTTGCCTCCTTTGGTGATGCCTGACGGGAGTATTTACCCGATGCCTGCTCTCCCCGGTTATATGATAGGTTCGCCCTACGATTTGCCCCTGCCGACCAACCATGAGGAGGAGAATAAAAACGGTGCGGTCAATCAGGCGGCCGACGTCTTTGCCGATGCTACCTGGCATATCATTCCCAGATTGAGCCTGACGGGTGGTATTCGCGCAACTTACGAGGCTTTCAAGACTACAAACGAATCGTACATGGTAGGCGACGTGCCTTCTTCGCTTGGGATGCTTCTGGGTACAGCGCCGAATTTCTTCTTCGCAGTATCGCCATACCGCGAGGTCGAGAAGTGCTTTCTGTCGCTTACCTGGCGCGCCAATCTGAAGTACGACATCAACCCATCGTCAAACGTTTACGCCGGCTATTCCAAAGGACGACGCCCTAACGTGCTGCAATTTAACTCCGCAGGACAGAGCGAACTGATGAACGCCGAGAATCTGCACAGCATCGACGCCGGCTTCAAATGGAGCGCTCAACAACGCTTCTGGTTTGATGCGGGACTGTTTTATCAGCTTTACAACAACTTCCAAACCAACAAGTGGGACGGCGCTAATTATCTGATTACCGACGCCGGAAAAGCTACTTCCTACGGCGCTGAACTGACCGCCAAAGCCGCTGTTACGGAATCTTTGGATGTATTTGGCAACTATGCTTACATCCACGCCCGTTTTGATGACAAGGACAGCGATGGAAACGCGCAGGAGTACGCCGGCAACACCTTCCGACTGACTCCCGAAAACAGTTTCTCCATCGGGCTGAGCGCCAAAGCGGACGTAACGCAAGATTTGCAGGTTGTATTCACTCCGACCTACTCATGGAGAAGTCATGTCTGGTTTGAAGACTCGAATGACCTTCAACCCGAAAACCCGTCGCTGGCACGGCTTGAGCAGGATGCTTACGGACTGTTTAATTCCAATCTGGCGTTTAAGTTCAGGAAGTCTGGACTGACACTGTCGCTGTTTGCCACGAATATTTTTAGTGAGAAATACATTATCGGCGCAGGAAATACCGGCATGATGTTCGGCGTGCCGACCTACGTGCCCGGAGCGCCAAGCATGTTCGGCGCTAAATTACATTGGAAGTTCTGAGGGATGAGTTTAAGAGATGCTTTGAAAGGTATGTTTGCGTTTGCATCAGCGCTCGCGATGTTATGCTGTTTATTTTCTTGTACCGATAGCGCTGTTGTCGGCGGCTCGGACGGCAGCATGGATTGGCATGTATTTCGCGGCGATTCGGCAATGAGCGGACATACTACGACGCAACTTCCTCTTCATCCGATGCTCAAATGGACATACAAGGGTAGCTTTCGCACCTCCGCATCGCCCGTCGTTGACAAGGGCACTACTTACTGGTGCGACAAGCGTGGACGTATCACAGGAGTTGACCTCACCGGCAAAGCGGTCTTTGAGTACGACCTCCAAACGGCCGTCGAAGCTACCCCTGTTATTTATGATTCGGTCTTGTTTGTAGGCAGGATTGACGGTAAGATGACGGCATTGTCGCTTGCCGGAGCAGATACCTTGTGGACTTACGAAACTATGGGTCAGATTTCGGCTTCACCTAATATAGTGGATTTCGGCGGACGCAAGGCGGTGGTTTTCGGCAGCTACGACAATTATCTCTATTGCCTCGACTACAGAACGGGCGCTCTTATCAGCCGTTTTGAATCTGGATATTACATCAACGGCGCGGTAGCTATTTCGGGTAGTTTTGTGATATTTGGGGGATGCGACGCGTGGTTGCGGGTGATTAACTGCGAAACCGGCGTCGCAACTGACTCCCTGCACTTCGACGCTTATATTCCGGCCTCTCCCGCAATCGTCGGCAACCTCTGTTATGTAGCCGACTACTCCGGCAATGTCTATGAGATAGCTTTAAGTGAAGGCAAAATCATCGGACGTCAAAAGATATTAACCCCATCTAACGACAACTCGTCGATGATATCCGTCCCTGCTCTTAATGACGAAACTGTTTATGTTCTGGCTGATGAAAGATATTTATATGCAATCGAAGTAGCATCCGACCCTCCAGCCTCCCCCGACCCCTCCGATGGAGGGGGGACAAAAGCATCCTCCGCATCATCATCATCCAAAATAGATAAGACAATATCATCATCCTCCAAAGAAAAAAATATCCGCTGGAAATACCTGTTAAAAGGCGCTGCGGGCGAAAGTTCTCCGCTGGTCTGCGGCGAGCGGATAGTCGTCTGCACTAAGACCGGCGTGATTTCAATCATCAACGCCGCCGACGGACGTCCGGAATGGGAGTTTGACGCAGGTGAACAAATCACCGCATCTCCCGCAGTAATACACAATCATCTATTTATTTTAACGACGAAAGGAACATTATTTTGTTTCGGATAATTTGTTTTGTCATAATTATTGTTTATCTTTGCAGCCAATTTATTAATAATATAAACCATGAACAGAAGAAATTTTTTGAGAAACGGAATGCTGGCTACGGCCGCGTTCACAATTATTCCCCGCTCAGTACTTGGCGGAAAGAACTTTTTAGCCCCTAGCGACAAAATCAACATGGGCATCATCGGTTGCGGCGCTCAAGGACGCTGGACGCTGGCTCCCGGCTTTGCCCAGAGAGCCAACCTCGTCGCCGCCTGCGACTGCGAATCACGGCAGTTAGCGGCGATGAAAACCATCATCGACGACGCTACCGTCAAGGCCTTCGGCAAAGCCTATCAGGGCTACAAGGCTTATGCCGACTACAAGGAAGTGCTCGACCGCAAGGACATCGACGCCGTCATCATCTGCACCCCGGACCACTGGCACGCGGTAATGACTATCGAAGCCTGCCGCGCCGGCAAGGACGTGTACGTCGAGAAACCGATGGCGCACAGTATCGCCGAAGGTCGAGCGATGGCAGATGCAGTAGCCAAGTATGGCCGCGTGCTGCAGGTCGGCAACATGCAACGCTCGTGGAAGAACTTCCGCCAGGCCTGCGAGCTTGTTCGCAACGGCTACATCGGTCAGATAAAGGAGGTAAAGGTCTCCGTCGGAGATCACGCTATCCCCTACGACCTCACCGCCCAGCCCGTCCCCCCTACCCTCGACTGGGAACGCTGGATAGGTCCTGCGCCGATGAATCCATTCAACGAAGAACTTGCGCCTCCGATGGAGAAACATGTCTTCCCGAACTGGCGCAACTACAAGGAGTATGGCGGCGGAATGATCTGCGACTGGGGCGCTCACATGTACGACATCGCGCAGTGGGCTTTAGGTATGGACGACTCCGGCCCGGTAGAGTTCACCCCGCCCGACCCTAAAGAACTGCGTCCGCTGACCATGCGCTATGCTAACGGCACTATCATGACCCACGAACCCGGATTCCGCAAGTCGGACGGCAACATCTGCCGCTTCATCGGCGAAGACGGCGTGATAGACATCAGTCGCGGCATCTTCGACACTATCCCCGGCAAAATCAAAGACCAGGTTTTCACCGACAAGGACGTGCGCCTCTACAACAGCGAGGATCACTACAACGACTTCCTCAACGCCATCAAGACCCGCAAGCAGCCAATCAGCACGGTAGAGATAGGTCATCGCACAGCGTCGCTATGCCACATCATCAACCTTTGCTACGAATTAGACCGCAAACTTACCTGGAATCCCGCCAAAGAAGAGTTCTTCTTCGACGCCGAAGCCAACCGTCGGCGGTCGAATCCAATCCGCAAGCCGTACAGCATAGAAGTATAGTTTTTCTTCGTTTTGAAGATAAGACTGTTTTGTTTGAAACTATTTATTGTTGGGAGCCGCTTTCGATGTGTCAAGCATCGGAAGCGGCTTTGGTGGTGCGCCGTGCATGATTAATAACTAAGTGGTGCAAGTCCACTACGGGGGTCGGTAGTTACCAACCGTTAGCTCAAGGCAAGGGTGTCCATCGCGAGGTGGAATCTGAAGGAAGCCGTCGGCAAAATCCCGAACCGAGGAACACGAACAGCATCAGGCATATCCTGTTGGACGAGTTTGCCAAACAAAACGAAGTCCGAAAACTACCCGGAAACAGGAGTGTAAATGTTGCGGTTACATGGGATGAAAGAGATTAATCTTACCACGGGAGGTCTCCCGGACGTACAGACGTTTATCGGAA
>JAITNE010000206.1 GCA_031290635.1 Tannerella sp.
TTTTCCATTGCTGCAAATCCTCATCTATTCTTCTGTTTAAATAATTTATCTTCATAACATTATCTGTATTTTTTGAATTTTATGACGCCGCAAATATACGCATTTTCTCAAAAAGTAAAGGCAATAACTGGTGAGATTTCTCAAAAAGCAGGGGCGGAAAAGTTTTTTGCAGTAGTTGATCTGTTCTATCGCGAAATATTATGTACCTTTGCGGTCTAATATATTTAAAGTTATGGAAGATATTATGTTAAAGCGAGTTGTGGACGTAGAGTATATCAAGGATTATACGATGAGGCTGGAGTTTAATGACGGCAAGATTAAAGTCATTGACTTTCTGCCGCTGCTGAAAGGAGAACTTTTTGAGCCTCTTAAAGATAAAGAGAACTTTATACAGTTTGGACTTACTCATTGGACTTTGGAATGGTACAACGGCGCAGAATTTGCGCCCGAACGACTGTATGAGCTGTGATTTTAACCAAATAAAATCAGAAATATCGGCATATAGTCCTTCAGGTAGAGGCGTAGCGTTTTCAGAGCTTGCGTGATGTGATATTCTACGCCTTTGACGCTGATGTCCAGTCGCTCGGCTATCTCTTTATTACTAAGATTTTCATAGCGGCTCAGGACGATGATTTGGCGAGTCTGCTCGGACAGATCGGCGAGAGCTGCGTCAACAAGATTTTTAGCCTCTTCACCAAACATCTGCTCCGGTTCGCAGGCCGAGAGCGACATAATACTCAGCTCTACATCGCGCATTATCTGCTCCGAGTAAGCCTGCTCAGCTTCGGCGCGACGTTTCATGCGGTCGAGATGATTTAGTATGCGGTTCTTGGCGACCGTAAGCAGCCATGCTTGAACATTACTGTCGGGACGCAGGGTGTCGTGCCTTTCCCACAGCATCACAAAAGCATCCTGAACAATATTTTCGGCCTCCTCTTCATCATGCAGATACGACATGGCAAAAGATAGCAGCCGCTTGTAGAAGTGGCGGTACAGCTCGTCAACAGCAGCGCTGTCGCCTTGAATAATCCTGTCGCTGAAGGCTCTGTCGAATATTATCATTGCAACTATGTTTTATCCGAACAGTTCGCGGAAAGCTTCTTCGACTTTCTTGACCGGAGCGAGGTGCATCTTGGTTTTCAATCCTTCGAGACCTTTCATGCGAGGTATAATCATTCGTTCAAAGCCTAACTTCTCGGCTTCCTGAATACGCTGCTCAATACGGTTGACAGGGCGTATTTCGCCTGACAATCCAACCTCGCCCGCCATACAGACATTGCGGTCGATGCTGATATCAAGGCTCGACGAAAGTATAGCGCTAATCACGGAGAGGTCAATCGCGGGGTCGTTAACCTTCAGTCCGCCGGCTATATTGAGGAAGACGTCTTTCTGGATAAGTTTGAAGCCGGCGCGTTTTTCAAGGACGGCCAGCAGCATGTTCATCCGGCGAATGTCGAAGCCTGTCGAGCTGCGTTGCGGAGTACCGTAAACGGCGCTGCTGACGAGCGACTGCGTTTCTATCAGGAAAGGGCGCACTCCTTCGATGGCGGCGGCGATTGAAATGCCGCTCAAACCTTCGTGATTCTCTGTAAGCAACAGTTCCGACGGATTGTTGACTTCGCGCATGCCTTCCTGCCGCATCTCGTAAATACCCAGTTCGGAGGTGCTGCCGAAGCGATTCTTGATACTGCGAAGGATACGGTACATATAGTGCTGGTCGCCCTCGAACTGAAGCACCGTATCCACAATATGTTCGAGCACTTTAGGTCCGGCGATGCTTCCTTCCTTGTTAATATGCCCAATCATAAGGACAGGGGTTGCGGTTTCTTTGGCAAACTTCAGGATTGAGGCGCTACAGTCGCGCACTTGCGTGATACTGCCCGGCGAGGAGTCGGTAGCCTCCGAGAAAATGGTCTGGATAGAATCAACTATCAGCAGATCGGGTTTGATGTTATGGGCGTGGGTAAAAATCTGTTCGAGATTGGTTTCACAGAGTACATAGCAGTTGTCCGGCAGTCCGGCGCCGGAGTCGGAGATGCGGTCGGCTCGCATTTTCAGTTGTTGAGCGCTTTCTTCGCCGGAGACATAGAGCGTACGCAGCTCGTGCATCTTCAGCACGGTTTGCAGGACGAGCGTGGACTTGCCTATCCCCGGCTCGCCGCCTATCAGCACGAGCGAGCCGCGAACCAAACCGCCTCCAAGAGTACGGTTCAGTTCCTCGTCGTGCATGTCGATGCGTGCGTCTTCGGTAGAGTTGACTTCGCGCAGCAGTTGCGGCTTCACTGCGCCGTGCTCTATGCCGGCAGCGGTGCGATGTGCGGAGGGATCTTTCCTGACTGCCTCCTCCACATAAGTATTCCACTCGCCACATGCGGGGCATTTGCCTGTCCACTTGGGCGAATCGGCGCCGCAGTTAGAACAGAAGTAAACGGTCTTGGTTTTTGCGGTCATGGCGGGTTGTGTTGGGCGTCAAAAATAATATGCCAGGCGTGCGCTGAAGATAGCCTGGTCATAGATGCGCTCGGTAGTGAACTGATGTCTGAACTCTACGCCCAGAATAATATCCTGTGTGATACGATTCTCGAAACCAAAGCCGATGTTCACGCCCAAACGGGTATGCGAGTCGGTCGTATCGCCGTCTTTTTCTTTGGAATCGTCATCTTTGGAGTCATCATCTTCACCTGCTTCTCCATCAGCATAAGTCCCGGCAAAAGACTTTTCAAGAGGGGAACTCTTAGTGGTTACAGCGGGCAGTTTCAGCCTTCTGTTATGCACTCCAATCCCTGCCAGCGGATAGATTGTGGCTGTCCGCGTCAGTCTGACTAAATAGTGAGCGTCGGCATTGAAGTAGAGCGAGTTGAGGTTGTCGAATTTCGACACATACAAGAATGACGGGGCGAGCCGCAGCTTCGGCAAAATATTATACCGATAATCAATACCTGCCATCAGCGACCGGCTATCTATAGCCAGGCCTCCAATCAAACCTGCGGAGGATACGCCCTGTTCTCCTTTGGAACTTTTATTTTGTCCAAAGCCTGCATTGGCTGTTACAGCCATAATAAAAAATGTTATAATCAATCGTTTCATAATAAAAATATTTTAGTTGTTTACTTTCAGTTTATCTCCGGCGCTTTTCACTATTGCGCGGTAGAAGTCTTCGTCATATCCGGGGAAGTCGGGCGACGCCGGCATCCCGTAGGGGTTACGTTTGAACCGGCCGTCGGCTTCCTTTTTGACATTGCCGTCGATATACTTGACGAGCAGGTATTCGCCGAGCTTTTTCCATCGTGCCACGCTTGTCTCGGCGGTCGATGTACTGAACCACGTCAGGAAGCGCAGCGCTTCATCCGGATTCACGGCATACAGTTCGGAAGCCGCCTTGTCGATAGCCGCAACCGACTGTTCATGCCGGTCTTCGAGTTCCTTTTGAACGATACGGATGTCGCGTATCATAAAATCATATTTACCGTAAGCCATGTTAGCGACCCAGTTATGTATCCAAAAAGCCGAAGTCCACGAGAACTCATACATGTCGCCGTTGCCGACGCGATAGGCTTCGGGAGTCTGCAGGGAGGAGGAATAAACCGGATTAAAAACCGTCATGTCGGCGTCGTCAACCCCGAACCAAAGTATGCCTCCGATAGCGTCAGGCAGCCAGCTGCGCATCTGCGGCACGATAACAAAGCCTGTCTGCTGCGTCGCAATGGCACGCTCGTTGAGATATTCCTGTCCATCGACCTTAAAGTGCATCGGTCGCCAGCGATAAGGCGACTTGTACGCGCCTGCTCCGGCGTCCTTCGTCATATCCAGGGCAGTCCCCTCGAAGTGATCGCGCATCCCGTTCTGCACATCCCTCACCGAAAGTTTCCTCGACGGCTTGATATACAACGGCATCGGCTCTTTGGAAGCATCCCCCAAAATAAAATCTTCATACTTCGACATCCCCGCGTCATACTTGCTGAAGAACGACCACACGCGGGCTTCACAAGCTCTAAGTCCGCCAAAATCGTAGGGACAGTATGCTCCTGCAAAGCTAAAATCCTTATCCTTGCCCTCAAAGTAGCCCTGAGAGCGGGCAAATGAGACTACATCGGGCGAGTAGAGGCATCCGTCCCTGTCGTCAAAGGGTATCCGGCGGATGCGCGACTGATTGGCGTGCGCCGAAATGCAGTCGTCGGGGATGCGAATAGCCACCCACAGAGCGCCTTTGCGACCTGCGCCGCGTCCGACCATCTCCATAATCCAGGCCTCGTTTTTATCGGCAATCGAGAAGGATTCGCCCGAACTGCAATAGCCATAATCGGCCACCAGCGCGGTCATAACCCCGATAGCTTCGCGAGCCGAGCGCGCCCTCTGCAGGGTAATGTAAATCAGGCTGCCATAGTCGATCAGCCCCGTCGAATCAACAAGTTCATCCCTGCCCCCAAAAGTGCTTTCGGTAATAGCAAGCTGATACTCATTCATATTGCCGACAACGTTGCAAGTATGCGCCACCTGCGGAATACGTCCCAGCGGTTTACCGGTGTCCCACTCGACCACCTCCATCATCGCTCCGGCCGGATAATCTTTTGCCGGCCAGTGATACATCTCACCATAGAGCGTATGCGAGTCGGCGGCATAAGAAATCATGACCGAGCCATCCGCAGAAGCCTTTCGACCTACAATCAAACCGGTACAGGCCGTCGCATCGGTGTACAGCGCGGCACAAACAAAGCTAAAAAATATCACATGAATCTTCTTCATAAAACAATTATTTAATAAAAATTTATCTGCAAAGGAACGAAAAAATATCGAAACAAAGACGTTAAAAGGAAGAAACAAGCTACGGAGAAGAATTTGTTTTTGAGGGAGAAGAATTTGTTTTTGAGGGAGATGAAACCTCATCTTCCCAAGATATTTTATTTCCCTTAGGGGATGAAATCCGAGCCGGATTGATTCGTACCTCTGCCGGGAGGTGTAAAGCTCCGGCTTTACACAATAAAATATGAGCCGGATTG
>JAITNE010000213.1 GCA_031290635.1 Tannerella sp.
AAAAGACTATATTTCCGGAGATAATGCTTACGTTTTAGGATTCCCTAATGAAGAGGTGAAATACAGTTTCCTTGACGATTTGATGCCGATGTTTTTGCCTTTGAAAAATCAAAATCCTATAGATTTCTCTGCTTACAAGTTTGCTCTCGCAATTCGTGCTGGAGATATTGATGACTTTATGCGTTTGCTTCGAGCGCGTTTCGCCTCTATCCCTTACGACCTCAAAGGCAAGTCGGAACGCAGTTATCAGCTGGGATTCTACTTGATATTTACGTTGATGGGTCAGTATTGCCAGACGGAGGTAAAGAGCGTTAAAGGTCGTGCCGATGCGGTTGTAATGACGAAAGACGCTATTTACGTTTTTGAGTTTAAGTTGCAACCCGGCAGCACAGCCGAAGAAGCGCTTGCACAAATCGACGATCGCGGCTATCTTATTCCATATACCGCCGACCATCGCCGCCTTGTAAAGATTGGTGTAGAGTTTAGCAAAAAAGAACGCGGTATAAGTCGCTGGCTTGTAACGCAATAATAGAGTTCTTATTGAACAGAATAAGACGGGAACTGCTTGTTTTAACGGAAAAATAAAACTCGATATATGGCAGAAATAGCAGAACATCAGTTTGTTGAGCAACTGAAACAAATCATTCAAGTTGCCCGCTCGAAAGTCTATTCGGCAATCAACTTTGCACAAGTGGAGGCGAATTGGTTGATTGGACAACGCATTGTAGAGCAGGAGCAAAATGGCGAAGTACGGGCAGAATACGGGAAATACGTTATTCAAATAGCCTCGCAAGAATTAACGGCTGAATTCGGCAAAGGATATTCCAGATCAAATCTCTTTAATTTCAAACGTTTTTATCTGTTGTTCAGCGACTTTCAAATTGTCCAGACAGTGTCTGGACAATTCAAGAACTACAAACAGCAACTACCTCTTTTAAGTTGGTCACATTATGAACGTTTGATACGGGTGGAAAGTGCCGAAGCTCGCCAATGGTATATGTACGAAGCCGCAGAGCAGATGTGGAGTTTTCGGACTTTGGACAGAAACATTAATACGCAATATTATGAGCGATTACTGTTGTCGCAGATAACAGAACCGGTTATCAAAGAGATGCAGGAGAAAACAAAAACTTTTCAGCAAGATAAGCCGGCATTCATCAAGAATCCCACTGTATTGGAATTTCTGGGCTTGCCCGGCAATAGCGGATATGTTGAACAGGACGTCGAAAAAGAGATTATCGAAACTGCAATTTCCTCAATAAGTCGAAACTTTAGGATTTCCGTTCCGTCGCAATGGATTTGCAAATTTTCTTTTTCACACAGTAAGACAAAGATTTAGATGTAGTATTCGGCGATATCGAAGATGCCGGCGCGGATAGCGTAACGGATAGCTTCGTGGAGGCTGTTGACGCCTAACTTGCGGAAGATGTTCTTGCGATGCGAGTTGACGGTATGAAAGCTGAGGTTTTTCTCGTAGGCTATTTCTTTGGTAGTCTTGCCTTTGGCTATCTCGTGGAGAATGAGTTTCTCGGAAGCGGTGAGCTTTACAGGCTCGTCGTCTGCAGGTGGAGTATCGCCGTCGAGAATATGCTCTACGGACTCTGACAGAAAGGGTGCGTCGAGGATAAGGCGTTCTACGGCGGCGTCAAGTTCTTCTTTAGGGTCGGTCTTCATGACTACGCTCAGCGTAGGGTCGGAGAGGACGACGTGGCGCAGGAATACCTCGCCTAACTCATTGGAAAATAGCAGCCACGATGATTCTACAGCCGCCGCTTTCACAATTAGCATCTGCTGCATTGAAGCGAAATCGAACAGCGTGTAATCCAACACTACGATAGCCGTGGGCGAATCGCGCAATTTCTCCTGCAGTTCCTTTATTGTCCGTGCTCGAAGGAAGATGTCAATCCCCTGTTTCTTCAGAACAGAACGGATTCCTTCGCTTGTTATATACTGATTGTCAGCTAATATGCATACTCTCATCTTCTTGTCTTATTTGTACTGCAAAGGTAATCTTTTATCTTGAGGTGAAAATTACCATAAAGATGGTATATTTATCATCGAAAAAAAGCGTACTTTTGCAGCAGTAATTTCAATAATTTCAATTAAATATTATGGCAAAGATAGCAAAAAAATTGACAGACCTTGTAGGTAACACGCCTTTACTCGGATTAAATTCGTATGGCGCTCTACACGCATTGAACGCCGAAGTGATCGGCAAGTTAGAGTATTTCAACCCGCTTGGCAGCGTCAAAGACCGTATAGCTCTGGCTATGGTTCTGGACGCCGAAGGGGCGGGTATTCTCAGATCGGGAGCTACTATTATTGAGCCTACGAGCGGCAATACCGGCATAGGACTTGCTTTTGTGGCTGCTACGAAGGGTTATAAACTGATTCTGACCATGCCCGAGACTATGAGTCTGGAGCGTCGCAATCTGCTTAAAGCCTTAGGTGCAAAGCTCGAACTGACGCCCGGAGCCGAAGGTATGAAAGGCGCGATAGCTAAGGCCGTCGAGCTGAATAAAACCATCGCAGGTTCTATTATCTTGCAACAGTTTGAGAACCCCTCGAACCCCTCGATTCATTACAAGACTACTGCCGAAGAGATATGGCGGGATACGGATGGTCAGGTTGACATTCTCGTTTCGGGCGTAGGGACGGGAGGCACGGTCAGCGGCGCAGGTAAACGGCTGAAAGAGTTGAAGTCGTCGGTTAAGGTTTATGCCGTCGAACCGGCTGATTCGCCCGTATTGTCGGGCGGTGCGCCCGGTCCGCACAAGATTCAGGGTATAGGCGCAGGGTTTGTGCCCAAGATTTACGATAGCGAGGTTGTGGACGGTATTATTCTCGTATCCAACGATGATGCTATCCGTACAAGCCGCGAGCTTGCTAAAACAGAGGGCTTGCTCGTAGGTATTTCGTCGGGTGCGGCTACTTTTGCGGCTCGTCAGCTGGCTGCTTTGCCCGAAAACAAAGGCAAGAAGATTGTTGCTATACTGCCAGATACCGGCGAACGATATCTGTCAACGATACTCTATGCTTTCGACGAATACCCGCTGTAGGAATTGAGAATTGAGAATGTAGGGGCTGGGCTTGCCCCTGCCCAATTTTTAATCAACAACTTTATGGGTGAACAGACTATAGCTATTCATGCAGGTGAAGCGCCTGATCCGGTTACTAAGGCGTCATCTCCTAATCTGGTGATGTCAACTACTTATGTAGCCGATGCGGACGCCGCGTTCTCGGTCGAAGGACACGAAGAAATCGACAGCTGGATTTATACTCGCTGGGGTAATCCGACTATCCGGCAGTTGGAAATCAAACTTGCCGCTCTGGAAACGGCTGAAACGGCTGTTGCTTTTGCCAGCGGAATGAGCGCTATTACCGCGCTGCTTTTTCATCTCCTCAAAGCCGGAGACCATGCAATTATCAGCGATGTAGCTTATGCCGCGCTGTCGGAGATAACTAACGAGATGATTCCGCAGTTGGGGATAGCTCTCACGAAGGTTAATACTTCCGACGAAGCAGCTCTACGGGCGGCTCTGAGGCCTGAAACCAAACTTGTTTATATCGAAACGCCTTGCAATCCTGTTCTGCGGTTGACCGACATTGTCGCCGTAGCAAAGATTGCGCACGAGGCCGGCGCGTTGCTGGCTGTAGATTCGACCTTCGCAACGCCTGCCGCTACCAAGCCCTTGACGCTGGGAGCTGATTTCGTAATCCATTCATTGACGAAGTATTTAGGTGGACATGGCGACGCTCTGGGAGGCGTTATACTTGGTCGCAAAGCAGATCTTGTGCCGCTTCGCAAGAAGACTGCCGTGCGGCTGGGGGGAACGCTTAGTCCGTTCAACGCATGGCTTATACTGCGCGGACTTGCGACTTTTCCTATCCGTATGCGGGTGCATGAGGAGAATGCCCTTAAAGTGGCTGCTTATCTGGAGCAAAACCCTGTTGTGAGGCGCGTTATCTATCCGGGGTTGCCGTCTCATCCGCAGTATGAATTGGCATGTCGTCAGATGCGGAACTTTTCGGGTATGATAACCTTTCAGATAGACAACGCTAAAGCTCGTGTGCGTGAGATAGCCGATAGATTGAAGGTTATTCACTATGCCGTTTCGCTTGGACATCATCGTTCGCTGGTGTTCTATCTAAATACCGCCGACCTGCAGCAGACTACTTTCAAACTATCTACTCCCTCACAGCGCTCATCGTGGGATGAGTTTGCCGGAGAAGGCATCTTTCGCCTCTCGGTAGGACTCGAAGACGCCGACGACCTTATAGCCGACCTCGAACAAGCCTTGAGAATTAATTGAGAATTGAGAATTGAGAATTGAGAATGCTTCGTGAATTGAGGATAAAGATTGCTTCGTACCTCGCAATGACGATACCGTACACCGTTATGCGAGGTACGAAGCAATTTAATTTAATGATACGTCCATATCACGACCCTTGATACGAGCGGATATATAATCTTACCCTTCCGGAGCATTAAATCGTTGCTTATTTTTGCAGTGAGTCGTTGTACGCTCGAGCAGTGGGTCGTTGTACGTCCGAGCAGTGGGTCGTTGTACGTCCGAGCAGTGGGTCGTTGTAAGCCCGTGATTAATATCTTATGAAATAAAACCTGACAGCAGGCGTCCTTTAATATCGTCAATATTATGATATATACAAACAAGCCTTGCA
>JAITNE010000012.1 GCA_031290635.1 Tannerella sp.
CTTTCCATGAGGAGACAGATTTAGTGAGCTGCAGGCCGGAGGTTTCGAGATGGTGACAGAAGGCGGCGGCTAATCCGTCGGTAGCGTCAAGTTGAGGCAGCATGTTCTCGTCGGGTATGTGCAGCATGCGTTGTAGCATCCCGGAAACTTGTTCTTTAGATGCTTTTCCGTTGCCCGTTATAGCCATTTTAATTTTCAAGGGAGCATATTCGCAAATCGGCACCTGTCTGTGAAGCGCGGCAGCCATGGCAACGCCCTGAGCACGCCCGAGCTTGAGCATACTCTGTACGTTTTTTCCGAAGAAAGGCGCTTCGATAGCCAGATGGTCGGGGTGATATGAATCAATGAGCTGCAACACACGGTCGAAGATATGTATCAGCCGCAGATAATGGTCGTCAAACTGATTGAGCTTCAGTACACCCATCGTTACGAGAAAAGGCTTCTTTCCCTCTACTCGCAAAACTCCGTAGCCCATCACTATTGTGCCCGGATCAATACCTAATATTATTTGTTCTTTTTCCATTTACCGGCAAAAGTACTCATTTTCCATGACTTACTCTTCCGGCCACAGCGCCAAAAACAGTCCCCAATCGAAATCGGGGTCATAATAGTTGCGCCATGTTCCGAAGTAGAAATTCTCGAACGGATAAACAATGTAGCCATCTTCCTTATGGTCGGTACGGTCGTAGGGATCGGCAAGGACAAGAACGTCGTCATCAGTGGATTCCGTTCCCATAGTGTCGTAGCCGACGACTATCTGCCAATGACCTCCCCATTCGTTTGTGCCGATGATTATGGGGATGTTGCGTTTCAGGAAATTCAAAAACAGTTCATGGGTTATTTCCGGTTTGCCGACGTCAAAGGTGGAGATATATTTGAATCCGCCAATCGAATCGACTATGTTTATCAAATGCCGCAAGTAAGTAGTATCCTGCTCCGTGCCGCGCAAACGTTTCAAATCCATTTCGCCGTAAGTTCCGAGTTTGCCGAAGTGATTTAGCGCCATCAGGACGCAACTTGGCCCGCAAGTAACGCCGGTGGTTTGCTGATAGGTTTTGAAGCCTTCAATCAGCGTAAGCGAACCGCCGCTCTGCAAGGCCTGAAAATCTATGGATTGAAAATAATCCGATACATCAGCCTGCTGCAACTCGCCCCGCAATAGCGACGGTCTTATCCAAAGATAAGCCGTCGCTGCAATCAAAATAAAAACTAAAACTACAACTATGATGAATTTTTTCATTATCTATTTATCATTTGCCAAACTCCAAAGAATCAAATAAGTCGCTCGTGTTATATCCGTCACTTTATCCAAATCAATCCGTTCTACCTCGTCTATCGGCGTGTGGTAATCGGGATGCAAACCGGTAAAAAACCATATTACAGGTATGTTATGGAGTGAAAAATGCAAATAATCGCTGCCTGTGGATTTGTGCTGAAAGAGCGTAAACTTTGGACGGATATTCAATTTATTCTTCTCAATTTCCTTGCTCAACAGTTCGTTGTACTTTGTCAATTCATTAGACGACAAAAAATGAAACTCTTTCCCCAGCGCGTTGTTTTCGGCGTCGATAGTTTCAGGGAGCGCAAAGTCAGGATAAATCGTAGGTACAAAGCCTTCTCGACCTATCATATCAAGATTAATATATGTTTTGATGTTCGAAAGCGACGCAAAGTTGGCTACAAAATAATCCGAACCTAAATAATTGACTTCTTCACCGTCCCAAAAGGCGAAAATAATGCTATATAGCGGTTTGTCGGCGCTTGAGGCAAAGGCTTCGGCCACTTGCAGCACGGCTGCAACAGACGAAGCATTATCATCAGCGCCATTGTATATTTGGTCGCCGACCAGCAATTCATCTACGCCGACATGGTCGAAGTGAGCGCCGATTACGATGTATTCATCCTTCTTTTGACCTTCGATATATCCGATTACGTTCCTCAACGCCAATCTTCTATACGACTTTTCCGCTTTATATTTGGAAATAGAATCGGAGTTGACCTGAAAATCCACCGCTTTTTCGCGCACCGGACTAATGGCTTCAAAGTCTTGAAAATACGTCCGGTAGAACGGTTTTACTCCTAAACCTTTCAGTTCGGATTGAATATATTCCGAAGCAACTAATCCGCCGAGCTTGCCGGCTTCGCGTCCTTCCAAAGCATCGCTTGCAAGGAAGGATAAACGAGCTTCTACGCCTTGCTTTGTGATGCTTTCAAGACCTTTATTTTTGCCGACTTGAGCGTTTTTGTCGGCTTGAGCATTTTTGCCTCCTTGAGCGTAAACGGCCGACGAGACCGCACATAAGCCGACGAGCATTAATAAATATAACTTACTCATATCTATCAGGTTTAATTGGTGATATATGTTCGTACAAATACTTGGCTTCATCATCCGTCCAGCCGTCGTTGTTGTCTGCCCCACCCTCGTAATTAGCGTCGGCATAAGGCGCGGAGGCTACTGAGGAAGCGTCGTAACCGTAGTTTTGCGAAAGCAAGGGATTCAGATCGCGGTCGCGCTGGGGGACAGGAAAACGATAATGTTTAGCTTGGATATGCTCGTTTTTCTGAGCGGCCGTAACGCGACGCATAGTCTTCAACAACACTCTCCATCGCACAAGATCGTACCATCGCTGCTGTTCATACACAAATTCGTAATAACGCTCGCGACGCAATTGTTTCCTGAATTCCAAGTAATCGAGATTGCTCAGATTCACTTCGGAAAGATCGATAGAGGCTGTTCCGTCGTCAAACTCGCCCACTTTGTATGCCCGACGCCGTACCTTGTTGATGGCCTCGTAAGCTTCGGCATTAGGCGCATGATTACGTTCGTTGATGGCCTCAGCCTTGATGAGAAGCACGTCGGCATAACGCAAAATCGTAGCGTTCAGTTCGCGGTTGTAGGCGCTGGCGACGCGATTTTCCGGGTCGATATACTTCTGATAGCGTGGCAAAGTGTAATATACCTGCACGTTTTCTTCGGGATTCCAAACGTCGGCGAGGAAAGAGCCTTCCCGGCGCTGGTCACGGGCGTCGAAACGGTCGTAAAACGTGCGGTCTGAAACGACAACGTGAGGAGTCAGCGTATCATTATAAGTAGTGAAAAAAGCACAGTGCGTGAGGTGATTACCGCCGTCGCCGTAACTCTCCTGAGAGATAACATAATTGATGGCAAACAGACTTTCCTTGCCGTAGCGGTTGTTTTTGTCCCAGTTAGCATGAAAATTTTCTTCCAATTCATAGCTTGTAACCAAATCGGCAAAATAAACAGCCGAGTCGAGTTTAGCTTCAGGATTTACGACGCCATCGGTCTGCGCCCAATAGAGATAGACTTTCGCGAGCTGTCCGTAAGCCGCTTGTTGCGTTACGCGCCCCTGATCGTCGGTAGAATAATCTTCACGAGCGCGATAGTCGGACAGATTTTCGGCTGACGACTTCAAGTCCGCCACAATCTGCGCATAAACATCGTTTACATTAGCTCTGGTCGTACCTACGCCGGCGTCAATGTCGGAACTGATAACTAAAGGCACTTCGCCGAAGAGCGGCACAATCTGAAAATAATGGAAGGCACGCAGGAATAACGCCTCGCCTGAAACCCTTCGCCGGATACGGTCTGAAACATTCGTTTCGGGGTTGGCGAGCGCGTCTATAAGCGCATTAGCATTGGAAATACCGTAATAACTGCCCGCCCAAGCCCAATAGGGATAGCTGTTGGTAGCGTCATAAAGCAGGGTTGAGAGCGAGCCGCCCGAACCGCCCAGCATGGTAGCGCCCGACTTGGAAGCGTCGGATGCGAGGTCAACCAGATAGGCTATGACCACGCTTTCGTTGTCAACTTCGGTAGCATAAACGCCGTTAACAGCAAGGATGGCGTCTTTGTCGGACTTAAAGAAATCTCTCTGGTCGAGGGCGCTGAGAGGAATAACGTCGAGGCTGTTACATGAATTTACGAGCAACGACAGGCTTGTGAAAAGTAAAAATATTTTCTTCATTTGATTTTTTAATTTTGATGATTATTAAAACGTTAAATTTATACCTGCGAGGAAGGATTTGGCGGTAGGATAAGCGCCGAGGTCTGTTCCGAGAAGCAACTCGTTAGTTTCGTCGTCTCCGTTGCGGGATGCTTCGGGGTCATAACCCTTATATTTAGTCAGGGTCAGCAGGTTGACGCCCGAAAGAAAGATGCGCAGACGACCACGCGCAAAGGCAGTGTATTTGCGGGGCAGATTGTATCCGACAGTAATGTCTTTGAGCCTCAGATAAGAAGCGTCTTCGATGTAGCGGCTATCGAGGTTGATAAACGAGGCCGGTTGAGCTTTTGGGATGTTTGTGTTAGTATTTGTGGGAGTCCATCTGTCGGTCAGCGCTTTCGAGCCGTTGTAAATTTGTGTTGGGGTTTCCAGATTGAGCCTCAGGACATTGTATAGATGGTTTCCGTAACTTCCCTGAAAGGCAAGCGAGAGGTCGAAATCTTTGTAAGCCAGACTGCTTGAAAATCCGTAGATAAACTTTGGATGTACATTGTTGATAATCGTACGGTCGCTATTGTCAATCACGCCATCATTATTTATATCCTGAAAACGCGCTTCACCGGCCTGTACGCCGTCGTCGTCCCAACTTGGAACCGAAGCGGAGGATTCTTCGCCCTGCTGTACTATTCCGTCGAAAACATATCCGTAAAATACGCCGAGCGGTTGTCCTACCTTAACGATATGGTCGGAAATCACAAAGTCTTCAATGCCAAGCTTGAGAATTTTGTTCAGATTTTTTGAGATATTTGCCTGAAGCGTCCATCTCAAATCCTTAGTGTCAATCAGCGCGGCGCTTACGCTAAATTCTACGCCCTTGTTAGATAGTTCGCCGATGTTGACGGTGCGGGCGCTAAGTCCGGTAGTCGATTCGACGGGCAAATCCACAAGCAAATCTGACGTTTTCTTATAATAAGCGTCGAACGAGAAATTGATACGGTCGTTCCACAATCCGCCGTCGATACCGACATTATACTGTGTGGTGTTCTCCCATTTCAAGTCGTCGTTGCCATAATTAGTTACTGTATATCCTACAACAAGTCTGTTGCCGAACGAATAATTGCGCGGGGTGTAAGTGCGGGCAAACAGATAATCGCCAATCTCCTGATTACCGACCTTTCCGGCGCTGCCTCTCACTTTCAGCGAAGAGAGAATATTTTCGGCGTAAAACGGCTCCTGGTCTATATTCCATGATAATCCTACTGATGGAAAATATCCCCATTGATGGCCGGGCGAAAAACGCGATGAACCGTCGGCGCGTAACGAAACGCTCAGGTTATATCGGTCTTTAAGTGTATAATTGACCCTTCCCAACCATGAATTAAGGATGGATACAGCGCCGCCCGAAGTGGGCGTAATAAGTGTGGACGCGCTGGATAAATTGTGATAAGTCATTGATTCATTAATGAAATCGCTGGCTGCCACGTTTGAAAATTCAATACTTGTCTTTTGCGTAGTGTAGCCTGCAAGCACGTTCAGTGAATGTATTTCGTTGAATCGCTTGCTGTAGTCGAGCGTAAATTCCGTCAGCGAAGACGAATACAGTTTATTTCCGATGGCTGCATAACCGTTTACAAGTATTCCGACCGCCGAAGTCGATGGCGCATACAGATTTTGAACCGTAGAACTGATATTTATTCCTGTATTGATTTTGGCCGTCAAACCCTGCAATATCTCATATTGAGCATAGAAATTGCCCAATATCGAATTGTTTTTCGATTCTACCGTCGAATTGAGCAAATCCGACAAGGGATTGACCGTCTGGTTGCCTATGCGCAGGTCGCCTGTTTCAAACGGATTATTGTAATAATAACCGCCGTCGCTGTTATATATAGGAACAAGAGCGGGGATGCGCAAACCGTAATCATAGGTCCCTGCAACTCGTCCTGCCGATTCTCTGCCTGTAAGATTGACTAAACCGTTCTGAAATGTATGCGAGGCCGTCAGGTTTACGCCTACTTTCAGCTTGGGAAAAACATCCTTGTCGATGTTGATTCTGCCTGTATAGCGCTCCAGACCTGTGTTGCGGATGATGCCGTCCTGATTATTGTAACCGCCCGAAATAAGGTAGCGATGGTCGTCGTTTCCGCCATTGATAGACAATTGATGATTTTGTGTTATGCCGGTCTGCAAAAATGCGTCCTGCCAATTACTGCCGACGCCGCGTAACAACCCGCTGCCGGGGTATTGATCGTAGGGATTTTTGTTGTTTTCGTCAAGTTCCGCGTAAAGCGAAGCCCATTCGTCGGCGTTCAGCAAATCTAACTTTCTGTTGATTTTCTGGATGCTGTACGAAGCCTGATAATCAACCGTATTACGCCCGCGATTTCCTTTTTTTGTGGTGATGAGAATAACGCCGTTAGCGCCGCGAGAACCGTAAATGGCGGTAGCCGAAACGTCTTTCAACACTTCTATTGATGCAATATCCGAAGGATTGAGAAACGCCAGCGGATTCAATCCTCCATCATACAGACTTGTGTTGCCGCTGCCGACAGCGCTTGTGCTCACGCCGACGCCAGCACGAGTTGAACTGTTGTCGTTGTAAACAATCAGTCCGTCAATAACATACAGCGGTTCATTGCCGCCTGTTATCGAATTGCTTCCGCGAATACGAATAGATGAAGTAGCGCCCGGAGCGCCTGAACTTTGCGTAACGCTCAGACCTGCAACTGCGCCGCCTAACAGTTTGTCGAACGAAAGCGTCTGTTGCGACAAGGCCGTCGCCGGAACGGAAGCCACCGAACCTGTCAGTTCCTTGCGCTTCTGCGTGCCGTAACCTACAACTACTACCTCGCTCAATATTTTACTGTCTTCGCTCAATCTGACAGTCAAGGGCTTAGTGTATTCGTAGATTGTAACTTCTTCCGTCTTGTAGCCGAGATAACTGACGGTCAGATT
>JAITNE010000033.1 GCA_031290635.1 Tannerella sp.
TCACCCGTCGCATGTTGCAGGCCGGCGAAAGCAAGCAGCATCTTTATTATGTGCCTTTAGCCGCGACAGGTGAGCCTAAAGCCCTCGCTACGATCCTCGATGGCTTCAAAAAAGGCAATGCCGAGGCTAAGGACGCCGCTTTCAGCGCCTTGCTCAACTGTGAGGGCTTAGACGCCGCCTCCGCACTCTATGATATAGCAAAAACGCCGTCGGCGTCAGCTTATTTCGACCGTGCCCTTAATACCTATATCAAATTAATCTCAAAATCCTCATATACAGGAGAAAACAACTTCTTATATCTCCGTAAGGCTATGGCAGTAGCCAAGACAGATGCGCAGAAGAACGAGATTTTGAAGCAAATCGCGCGTACAGGTACTTATCCTGCTATGCTCTTTGCCGGCGAATATCTTGATGTTCCCGCGCTGAAAGAAAATGCGGCGCTGGCAGTGATGAATATCGCGCTCAATAACAAGTCGTACACGGGAGATAATGTAGTCGCATTGCTCGAAAAAGCAGGCAAGGCGTTAAGCAATCCCGACGCCGATTATCAACGTCAATCAATCAAAAAACATCTCGGCGAACTGCCTGAGGCACAGAGTTTTGTGTCGCTATTCAACGGCAAAGACCTGAACGGATGGAAAGGCCTCCTTGCCGGACCTAACGATAATCCGCTCAAACGCGCTAAACTCAAACCTGCAGATCTCAAAAAGTTGCAGTTGCAGGCTGATGAACAGATGAATAAGGATTGGATAGTCGAGAACGGTCTGCTGGCCTTCGTAGGGCATGGATATAACAATCTTTGCACCGAGAAGCAGTACGGCGACTTCGAAATGTATGTCGATTGGATGCTCGATCCCGCCGGTCCCGAAGCCGATGCAGGCATCTATCTGCGCGGCACTCCGCAGGTGCAGATTTGGGACACGGCGCGTCGTACTGTCGGTGCACAGGTGGGTTCAGGCGGTCTGTATAACAACCAAAAACATATAAGCAAGCCGTTGAAAGTTGCCGATAATCCATTAGGAGAATGGAACACCATGTATATCAAGATGATAGGCGATCATGTTACGGTGAAGCTGAACGGCGAATTAGTTACCGACAACGTCATTCTCGAAAACTATTGGGATCGCAGTCTGCCTGTCCTCGCAACCGAGCAAATC
Organism: Tannerella sp.; assembly: GCA_031290635.1. Lineage (GTDB taxonomy): Bacteria > Bacteroidota > Bacteroidia > Bacteroidales > Tannerellaceae > Tannerella. Next base: position 1,158 of record JAITNE010000033.1, read on the forward strand.
GAATTGCAGGCGCATGGCAGCAAGGTTTATTATCGCGATATATACGTTCGCGAACTTGAACGCCCAGAGCCTTTTCATCTATCCGCCGAAGAGAAGAAGGAAGGTTTCAAAATACTTTTCGATGGCACTAACATGCACGAATGGACAGGTAATCTGGTCGATTACAAACTCGAAGACGGTAATATCGCGGTTGATCCGACAAGCAGTTTCGGCGGTAACCTCTATACTAAAGATGAGTACGCTAATTTTGCCTTCCGCTTTGAGTTTCAGTTGACTCCCTCCGCCAACAACGGCGTTGGCATCCGCGCTCCGATGGATGGCGATAATGCCTATAATGCGATGGAAATACAGATACTCGACTGTGAACATCCTGTCTATAAGGATATTCAACCCTATCAGCATCATGGTTCTATCTATGGAGTAGTTGCTGCCGAGCATGGCGCTATGAATCCTGTCGGCGAATGGAATACTGAGGAAATACGCGCCGATGGCAATCGTATAAAGGTTACGCTTAACGGCAAAGTCATTCTTGACGCCGATCTAAAGGAAGCGACCAAGAACGGCGCTGTTGACCATAACAACCATCCCGGATTATTCAACCCTAAAGGTCATATCGGTTTCCTCGGTCACGGCTCTCAACTGAAATTACGCAATATCCGCATCAAGGAACTGAAATAAAAATAGATTATCATTGCATTTCATATTTTACGTTTCATATTTTGTGTATTTATATAAGTTATTGATATGCAGGCGGTTTTGAATAATCCTTTTATGATTGCGGGGTATCATAGCCCCAGATATTTTTGCGACAGAGAGAAAGAAACCGCAAAAATCATTTCGGCTTTGCAAAACGACCGAAACATATCTCTTATCAGCCCTCGCCGTATAGGTAAGACGGGTTTGATAAATCATGTTTTTCATCGTATTAATGAGTCGAATAAGGATGTTCGTTGCTTTTATCTTGATATTTTTCCGACCCAAAACCTCAATGAACTTGTCAATATGCTTGGCAAAGCGCTTTTAGGACGATTGGACAATTATTCCGAAGCAGTGATGAGGCGAATAACAAACTTTTTCAAGAGTTGTCGTCCTGTATTCACTTTCGATCCGGCCAGCGGCACGCCCTTACTTTCGTTGGACATCAAGCCCAAACAGTCTGAACTTGGCTTGGAGGAAATATTCGCATATATCAAGGAATCCGGGAAGCGTTGTTATATCGCAATGGATGAGTTTCAGCAAATTACGGAGTATCCTGAAAAGGGAGTAGAGGCTTTGCTGCGTACTTATATGCAGTTTATACCTAATGTCAAATTTATATTTGCCGGCAGCAAGAAACACTTAATGGACGCCATGTTTTCGACAGCTAACCGTCCTTTTTATCAGAGTACACAAAAGATTGTCTTGCGTAATATTCCGATCGATGTGTATCGCAACTTTGCCCTTAGATTATTTAATCATGCCGACAAAAAGCTGACAGCCGAAGTATTCGACTATATCTACACTGTACTTTTTGGGCATACATGGTATATGCAATTTATACTCAACGAGTTATACTCTTTGTCTCAAACTTCGTATTCTACTGCCGACGTTGATGAATTGATTCGGGACGTATTACAAGAGGAAACTGCTACGTATAAAACTTATTGCGAGACGATATCGAAAGGTCAGTTACGCCTGCTGAAAGCGATTGCCAAAGAAAGAAAGCTTGCAAAGCCATTTGATTCCGACTTTATGCGACGATATGCTCTAACAGCTCCAAGCAGCGTCAAACTTGCGCTGACTGCGTTGATTAACAAAACGTTGATATTGAGGGATGACGATGGCGACTATTTCGTTTACGACCGTTTTTTTGCTATTTGGTTACAGAATAATTAATGAAGTATTTGGAGTTATGTGATAAAAAAATATTATCTTTGCACCGAAATTTTTACAAAAATCAAAAAGAGATGAAGAAAATTTTGTTATTTGGAACAGCTTTATGCTGTGTATTAATGCTGGGTTCGTGCAAGTCGAAGAGCAGCGCTTACAAGCAGGCTTACGAACAAGCCAAGTCGAATGATACCTACGACGACTTAGATGATGACAATACGGAGGTGCTTACCACCGAAGAGGTCTCTTACACATCGACCAAGTCGGACAAGACGGAGAAGCTCAAAACCTTATCCGGCGAGGATGAATCGGGATTGAAGAAGTACTCGGTAGTCATCGGCAGCTTCAAGAATCGCACTAATGCTTATTCGCTGAAAGAGCGTATGTTAGATGAGGGCTATCGTCCGGTCGTTGCTGAGAACGATTATGGTATGCTTCGCGTTATCGTAACGAGTTTCGACAGCAAGGCCGATGCAGCTCGTAGCCGCGACGCCGTCAAATCGAAGTACGCTCCTAACTTCCAAGATGCCTGGTTGCTGGAACGCAAGTATTGATTGATGACTTGAGAATAGAACAAAATTACTCGCTTGAGAAGCACAATACGTTTCGCGTCCCTGCGAAAACGCGTTGGTTCATAGAGTATGCCGATGAGGACGAACTCATCCGCATACTTTGTGATGAGTATTTTCAGGAATGTAAGTCGTTGCATATAGGCGAAGGTAGTAACCTGCTGTTTATCAACGATTTTGATGGTATTGTGCTTCATTCCGGCATACGTGGCATAGAGGAGAAGGAAGATAGCGACAGTGTTTTGCTACGTATAGGAGCTGCCGAGCGATGGGATGATGTAGTGGCCTTTGCCGTTAGTCGAGGCTGGGGCGGGATAGAGAATCTGTCGCTTATACCCGGAGAAACGGGAGCTGCCGCCGTACAGAATATCGGCGCTTACGGCTCGGAAATCAGTGATGTGATAGAATCAGTCGAAGCCTATAATCAGGTAACTTTCGAGAAACGTATCTTCAGCAAAGCCGAGTGCGAATACGGCTATCGCTACAGTTACTTCAAAGTTCCCGAACATGACCCGCATATTGTTACTCACGTTCTTTTGCGTCTGCAAAAGAAACCATCTTATTGTCTTGAGTACAGTAACCTGCGGGAGACGCTTGCAGACTCACAGCTATCATTGAGCGCTGTTCGTGATGCCGTTATTTCTATCCGCTGTAGTAAACTGCCTGATACTGCGATACTTGGCAGCGCCGGAAGTTTCTTTATGAATCCGGTCATATCGCAATCGCAGTTCTTAGAACTGCAACTGCATTATCCCGATGTGCCTTCGTATCCTGTGAGTTCTTCCTC
>JAITNE010000083.1 GCA_031290635.1 Tannerella sp.
CTGATTAAGTATAACGAAATCATGACGTCATAGCATTCCCTGTTTGAGAAATTTTTTGTACTTTTGCCGCAAAATAAAAGAGTAATCGCACAACAAAATAAAAGAGTAATCGCACGGCAGAATAAAAAAGTAAAACAACAAGAAATGGCAACAATTCAGTAAACCACTTGTTTTGGCGGGAATAGAAGTAATTTTTATTTCAGCACCGCATAGTCGATGACTTCGTATATATCTGAAACATAATGGAATGTAAGGCCTTTGAGATATTCTTCCTTTATCTCGTCTATGTTCTTTTTGTTTTCAATTGAAAGGACTATATCCTTTATGCCGGCGCGTTTGGCGGCAAGCATTTTTTCCTTGATACCACCTACGGGCATTATTTTGCCGCGAAGCGTCATCTCGCCCGTCATTGCAAGACATTTGCGCACTTTGCGATTAGTAAAAGCCGAAACAAGCGATGTAACCATCGTTATGCCGGCGCTCGGTCCATCTTTCGGAATAGCGCCTTCAGGTACATGAATATGTACGCTACGGTCTTCAAAAGCATCCTCTTCTATGCCGAAAGAATCGGCATGTGAGCGTACGTATTCCAGAGCGATAGCCGCCGATTCCTTCATCACGTCTCCCAAGTTGCCTGTAACCGTCAGCTTTGAACCTTTGAACTTACTAAGACTTGTCTCTACAAAGAGAATTTCGCCGCCAACGGCAGTCCAAGCCAATCCGGTCGCCACGCCGGTATATCCGTTACCTTGATACTTGTCAGGCGTATATTCCTCAGTGCCAAGATATTTATGCACTTCTTCAACAGTAATCAAGGGCGCTGTTTCCTCGTCCAAAGCTATCTTGCGCGCTATCTTGCGCAATATTTTGGCTATCTTTTTTTCAAGTTCGCGGACGCCGCTCTCGTGAGTATATGAATCAATTATCAATCGCAGAGCAGACTTGTCGAACTTGATTTTTTTGTCGGCAATACCATGCGCCTCCGTCTGGCGCGGTATCAAGTACTTTGAAGCTATGTGCATCTTTTCTTCGGCTATATAACCGCTTACTTCGATAAGCTCCATACGGTCGAGCAGGGGTTGCGAGATGTTAGCCGGACTGTTGGCGGTGGCTATAAACATTACTCTGCTCAGATCGAAGTCTATATCAAGATAGTTGTCGTGAAAATGCTCGTTTTGTTCGGGGTCGAGCACTTCGAGCATAGCCGACGCCGGGTCGCCTTTGAAGTCGGAGCCTACCTTGTCGATTTCATCAAGTACGAACACAGGATTTGACGTACCTGCTTTTTTAATATTCTCAATTATCCTGCCCGCCATAGCGCCGACATAAGTACGCCTGTGCCCGCGAATCTCGGCTTCATCGTGCAAACCTCCGAGCGACATGCGTACATATTTGCGATTAAGCGCTTTAGCTATTGATTTGCCAAGAGAAGTTTTGCCTACTCCGGGAGGACCATAGAGGCAGATGATAGGCGAATGCATGTCTTTCTTCAATATCAAGACAGCAATATGTTCGATGATACGTTCCTTGACTTTATCCATGCCGTAATGGTCGCGGTCAAGGATACGTTCTGCCCGTCTGAGGTTGAAGTTATCATTACTGTACTCGCCCCACGGCAGGTTGAGCACGGTTTGAATATACTGAAACTGTGTGGAATAATCGGGTGATTGCGGATGCAGCCGTTCAAGTTTGACGACCTGCTGTTCAAAAGCCTCGCCGACCTCCTTCGACCACTTTTTCTTCTTCGCTTTAAGGCGTATATCCTTAACGTCTATCTCGTTACTGTTCTCGTGTCCAAGTTCCTTCTGAATAGCTTTTATCTGCTGTTGCAGAAAATATTCCTTCTGTTGCTTGTTTATGTCTTCATGCGTCTTCAACTGTATTGAAGTCTTGAGTTCAAGCAACTGATTCTCGTGGTTAAGAATGACAAGCAAACGGTATGCACGCTCCCGCAAATCATTGATTTCCAACAATTCCTGACGTACTGAGGAGTCGCTAATCAAATTACATGCTGCAAAATTCACAAGATACATGTCATTTTGATTGTTGCGAAGGGCAAAAATAAGGTCGCGAGGCGGGTTTATTGTAGATGCTAATATTTTGATTGTCATGTCTTTGAGGGTTGAAATCAAAGCTTCAAATTCGCGGTCTTTTTTCTTCGGACGCGTATCCGTCAACGACCTTACCGTACCTTTAATATAAGGTTCTGTTTCGATAATCGCTTCAAGTTCAAAACGTTTCCTTCCCTGCAAAATCACTGTCGTTGAGCCGTCGGGCATCTCGAGAATGCGCATCACTTCTGATATTGTACCTGTATGATAGACGTCGTCATATCCCGGCTCATCGGTATCGGGGTTTTTCTGACAAGAGATGCCTATCATGGTATTTTTCTTCACCGCATAGCGAATAAGACGCATCGCTTTGGCGCGACCTACAACGACCGGCACGGCTACACCCGGAAAAAGTACAGTATTTCGGAGCGGCAGGATAGGCAAGGTCTTGCCGATCTTTTCCACTCCTTCCGAGAAGTCTTCATCCTTACTGCATTCCATTAAGATTGGCAGAGCGATGAACCCTTCGTCCATCTCTTCCGACGCTTGCTTATTGTATAACATAATTGCTTTCTTCCTTAAAGTGAACTGTGCCGGACTCGAACCGGCGACCCCTACCCTGTCAAGGTAATGCTCTGAACCAACTGAGCTAACAATTCTATTGATTTCGGGCGCAAAAGTACTACATTTTTTTAGATTCTCAAAATATTCGGCAAATATTTTGTACTTTTGCAGCGCAAAAAATGATTGTAAATATGGAAAAAGTAATATCCGGGCGTATATCACAGATTATCGGACCGGTGATAGATATAAGTTTCGACAATGATAGCGCAAATGATGACAGGATTGCGTTGCCGTCGATTCACGACGCCGTCAAAATAAAGCGACGTAATGGTCGTGTGCTTGTTGCCGAGATACAACAGCATATCGGCGAGTACTGCGTTCGCGCTGTGGCAATGGATTCGACCGACGGCCTGCAGCGCGGGATGGAGGCTATATCCGACTATCTGCCTATCAGTATGCCTGTCGGCGAGCAGACTAAGGGTCGGCTGCTGAACGTTATCGGCGAGACGATAGACGGCATGAAGCCTTTGGAAAACACCCGCACACTGCCTATTCATCGCGATGCTCCGAAGTTTGAAGACCTCTCGACCAAGCAGGAAATTCTTTTTACGGGTATCAAGGTGATTGACCTGCTCGAACCTTATCTGAAGGGCGGGAAGATAGGATTGTTTGGTGGCGCAGGCGTAGGTAAAACGGTATTAATAAAAGAGTTAATAAATAATATAGCCAAGCGGCACGATGGTTTTTCAGTCTTTGCGGGCGTTGGCGAACGTACCCGCGAAGGCAACGACCTGCTGCGCGAGATGATTGAATCGGGCGTTATTCGCTACGGCAAAGCGTTTGAAGAAGCTATGAAGCAGGGTCAGTGGGACTTATCGAAGATTGATTATGAGGAATTGAAGAAATCGCAGGCTACGCTTGTCTTCGGGCAGATGAACGAGCCTCCCGGCGCCCG
>JAITNE010000086.1 GCA_031290635.1 Tannerella sp.
GTCAGAGCGTCATATAATCTCAACAGGGCTTTGCCGGTCAGGTCGGCGGCGGTAAGGTTATTTACTTTGGCAGTAAATACTATTTCGTCTTTTTCGCGGAAGAAGCGTGGCGGGTTGGCGCTGACGGCTACCTGCTTCTGAGTTATCAGCTCGTTAGTGTATGTACCTATCTTAAAATCACGGGTATGCGCAAAACTCAGCAGTTTCCAGCGCGTAAGAGCTTCGGGTATAGTAAATTCTATCAATACTTTGCCGGCAGAGTCGGTACGCAGGGTCGGATAGAAGAAAGCCGTTTCGTTGAAGTTAGTTCGCGTCGCTATCTGCGTAAGATTAAAACGCGAATCATTATCAGAACCAAAATCAGAATCAAGATTATAATCGGTTTTTTTGTAAACGGCGTTTTCATCTATTTGAATAATTTCAGGCACACGGAGTGCATTATCCTCCGTCGTTTGTTTACCGAAAGCTACTACGGTGTTTTGGGCAAAATTATCCGCTTCGCCTGTTCCTCTGATAAAGAAATCCTGATTATTATCGTCGAAAGCCATTGCACCCATACGCAGATTGCTGTTTCTGAGGAGGGAATTTGAGTTGGCGAAGAGTAATTTGCGGTAAGTAGCTTCTTCCCAGTTGAGGTCTGCCAATACCGGCACGATATTCCAGGACCTCGACGCAAGGTTTGTATTGCAGAATGGTCTGACGAGGTTAATTATTGAGGATGCGTTCCATCGGGATGCAGGATTATACTTGAAATATAATGAAGAGAAGTCCGGCCAGGAGTGCTGTGAGAACATGTCCGACTTATCCGTCGAAGCGTCGTAGAGAGTGGCGGCTACTTCGGCGGAGGATTTACCGCCTTGTTTGTCGGCTACGGTCATAGTCCAGCTCTCGTTTTGTCCGGGCAGCAGTTTGTCGCGGAAGGTAGCCAGCGACACGTCGAGCATCTTGTTAGTATAGGGAACATTGATTTGAGTTACATTTTCATAGAGCCGGTTATGTTGAATCATGCGTGTTTGCACGGTAAATCCGCCGCGATGCGTCTCTTCTACGGGGATACTCAGGAGGACGGGCGTAGAACTTGCGGTCAACCAGCGGGAATAAATGATGCTGTCGTTGTGGACAACTTCGCAGTAAACCTTACTGTCGATTTCACGGCCGGCAATCAGGAGTTCGGCGTTCTCACCCGGCTCGCAGACGGTCTTGGCGGCGGTCAGCCATTTATCTAAAGAGATGATTTTATCCTTATAATCCGTCCTGAGATAGAAGTACTCCGTATTATCGACCGTAAAACCTTTACCGTTATCGGCATGAAGGATGATTTTATAGTAACCCGTGCGTTTCAGAGCCGAGAGGTCGAGGCGGCGGTCTTTATCGGTGTCGATTTCATATCGGGCGACGGTTTCCAGCTCTTTGAAGTTAGCTTCATTGAGTTCATCTCCGTAAGCATCCAACGGAAAATTACGTCTGAACTCATCTTCCTTAATAAGATTATAGTCGATATTACGCATTTGAGGATTAAGTTTACGCAGGAGACCGTCGGGAGGAGCTATGGCGACAATCTCTACGTTCACATGCGCCGGAGTCGGCACGTCGGCGAGGTTGGTAGCAGATACGCTGTAAGTATTCGCAGAATCAAGCAGTATATCCGCAGGAATATCCGTCTTCACAAGCAAGGGTTTGAATCCGGCCGGAACTTTGAGCGACGCGCTGCGGGTTTCGCCGTTCCCGTCCGTAACGTCCGCAGTTACGGTATAGACATGGATTCTCGTGTCGTCTATCAGGTCGTCGGCGATTGCGGTAAATGAAATCTCAACCTCTCCTCGCGCGTCCGTAGTTGTTACTCCCGAGCCGACTTCGTCATTTTCCATAATAAACGGCAAGGATTCATTTAACCGCGGATAGCGCGACGCCCTCATACGTTGGATGCGGTACCGCACTTTAGCGTTGTCCACGGCATATCCTGCCAAAGCCCTGGCTGTAGCTTTCACTTTGACCTCTCCGCCAAGGGCTGTCGGCTCATTAACCTTGTCAAATTCTACCTCAAACGCAGGCCGCTTGTATTCTTCAACAATAATCGGCAGACTGCCATAGTCATCGCATTCAATCATCATGCGTCCGTTCAGCGCACCTTGCGGAATAGTAAATGAGCCGTCAACGCTTCCATAATCATTTGAAGTTAATTTCAAGGTAGATATACGAATATTATTGACGTCCCTGAGATTTACGTCCACCGGTTCGTCTGTACGCAGATTTTTCTCGCCGTAATAGGAACGGTCATAGAGGATTGCTTTGAAATAGACCGTTTGTCCGGGGCGATACTTGGCTCGGTCGGTCAGGATGGCAGCATTATGCATCGTCTGCGGATGTAAACTCCACAAATTATGATGCTCGAAACAGTATAATTTATCGCCTTTAAAGCTGACAATATAATATTTAGTCTGCTTATTAATTAAATCCGCCATGCGCAGGCGTGCAAAACCGTCGCGATTGCTTGTCAGATTTATGATTGTATCTTTATCGCAGAATACCTTGATACCTGCGCCTGAAAGAGGGGCTCCGGTATCGCGATCGGTAACAAATATCGACAGATTATCATTGAATTGTCCGGATTGAGTAGCAATCGACGACACTTTCAGGAAACATTCACGGTAAGAAACAGCATTCTCTTGGGCAAAACAGTTTTCCGTGTCTGAAAACAAGACCAGATACATGCCGCTCGCCATCGCGTTCATCATAATCAGGGTTTTGTACTGTTGATAGTCGGAGTTTTCGGGAATCTCAATCACTTGCCGCAGGGGAACGCCGGACAGATTGTTGACGAAATCATGCAGCAGATATTTACCCGCACTGTTATATCGACGGAAACCGTAGTGATATTTGAGGACTTCATCTTCGGTCAGCGGATAAGCGGTTACATGCAGCGTACGGATGTTGCGGTAAGCGATATGAGCGAGGAAAGGTTTGTCGGGCAGCTGCGTTTCTTCAGTCGTTACGCTAAGCGACGTTTGTTCGATGATTGCCTGCATTGCGGCGACGTTTTCTTTCAATTCCTGCGGATAATCCCTTTGGATACGCCGGCATATCTCCATGGCGCGAGTGTAGCCGGACTTGTCAAGCTCGGATTTTTTGCTCTGCCATCGCTGTCCCTGTTGCAGATAACAGCCTGCCAGCCGCAGCAGGACGCGGGAATTGCGAGGATACGGCCTGTAAATCTCGCTGCATCTTTGTAGCGCCTGAATATACATCAATTCGGCATTATCAGAAATAATACTGTTTTTAATAAATTCAATTCGACGCAGGTCGGCATCAATCAAAGCAGCAATATCATCGTTTTCGTCGGATAAATATTCAAAATTATTGGCCTGCGTATCGATACGGAACGGCTGCGTATCGATACGGAGAGGCTGCGTATCGAAGTTTTTGGCGGTATCCTTATTAATTTCTTTTATTTTTTTGAGATGAAACCGCAGCAATTCCTGATAAACAGTAAGCGCAAGATAAGACGGCGAAAGACTGTCGGCAGTTTCGACCGACATCTCGACAAACCGGGCTGCATCGGCAAAATAATCGGGATTTTTAATAACAAACATCTGCCGAGGCAGGGAATTTACGTTAAACCTCGAAGAATAATACTTCAACGCCCTGTTTGCAAGCACGTCGTAGAGGGTAGGCAGATGCTCGTTTCCGGCGGTCAGAATATCCTTGTAGCGCTCGACCGGCACGTCCTGCAACAACCCGGCCTCCAGCAGGGAAAGGCGATAGTACTTGACGGCTTCCTCAGCCAGACTGACGGCGTCGAAAGTGTGAACATCATCCTTTGAAATATTGGTTTTAGTACGTTTGTTGACGGTACGGATATTCCGGTTGTAATAATCCTCGTAGATCTGTGCAATCATGGAATATACAACCGATTTGTCGGGCTGCGGCAAGCTGTCGGCCTTGTTTCGGAGGAAATTGAGGATGCGGTTGGCGCCGTCGGCAAACTCCTCCTGAATATCAGTGCGGTTCAGCTCTGTGATAATCAACTTCAAACTGCCGCTCTCGACGGACGACTTAACCGTCTCAAGAGTAGTGTTGAGCTTTTGCCCGTATTTTGCGGGACTTTCGCCCGATTGTTGCCTGTGCGCCATGCACGAAACCAGCGCTATGGCTGCAAGTGTTATAACAAAAGTTTTCATCTGCGTATAATTTTATGTTTCAAACAAGGACACAAAGATAATCAAAAAATCCTTACCTTTGCACCGTAAAAAACAGTATTCTACATAATGAACAAAGTAATATTTTTATTTGGGTTGATAATTATCGGAGAGATTTCTGCTTATGCTTCGGCGGATGCTCAATACAAGGAAGCCGGCGACGAGCAAAAGGCCGAAATCATTAGCCGTATAACCGCCGCCGCCGCCGAAATGCAAACGATGCAGTGTGATTTCCGTCAAGTTAAAGACCTTTCGTTTATGAACGACAAGATGCTCTCCGAAGGTCGCATGTACTACAAGCAATCCGGCAAAATCCGCTGGGAATACCTCCGTCCCTACAAGTACGTCTTCGCAATTGACGGCCGTAATATCTACCAGACTGCCGGCGACAATACTCAAACTACCCCCATCAAGTCAAGTAAACTGCTCGGCGACATAAGCCGGCTCATGATTGGCCTTATCAGCGGCAACGGTCTTGCGGATTCCCGGGATTTTGATGTACGGATTCTGGTCTCCAACGATGACTGCAAGCTCATCCTCACGCCGCTGCGTAAAGAAATGAAAGCTCTCTTTACTGCCGTCAATCTTTTTGTCGGTAAAACAGACGTCCGTATCCGCACCGTCGAGATGGTCGAAAAGTCCGGCGACCTTACAACCATCACCCTCCTGAATATCCAAACCAACATCCCACTTAATGACGACATTTTTACAAACTGACTTCGACCGATGAAACATCTGCTCTACATCCTCTGCGCCCTCCTCCTGCTGCTCTCGTGCAGAACGTCTCTGCCCGCAGTCAAACGCACCGCATCGGCGCATGACTCCTCCCGTCCCGTCTGGTCAGCCGAAATGCGCTCCGACAGTTTGAAAAACTCCTATCGCCTGACCCTGAAATACAACGACAAAGCCCTGAGCGGCCTCCTTTTCCTGAAGAAAAGCGCAGAAGGCTGGCGTGGAACTATGATTAACGAGATGGGTTCCAAAATCTTCGACTTCCTCATAACCGACGACCGCTGCGACTTGCTCGACCTCGTCCCCGTGATGGACAAATGGTATATCCGCCGCGAAATTACCTCCGACCTCTTCTTCCTCGTCAACGCCGACAACGCTAACGCCGACTTCACCACCCGACCGGAACGTTTCGAGCAGAACGACGTCCTGATAATCAACCTGTCCCGCAAGCAGCTAATCCTTAACTCCGACGGCTCACTCACCCTTATCAACAGCCTGCGCGGTCTCCGCTACGACCTCCGCCGTATTACAGAACTCGACAACAACAAACTCCTTCTCTAAATGCTTAACAATACACTTTTCACCATAATATCCGCCCTCACCGAAGCCGACACGACTAATTACCGTCTTGTTCTGCACCCGTCTCACGACATATTTCAATCCCACTTCATTGACAATCCCATCTTGCCCGGCGCCTGCATCGTCCAAATAGCGAAAGAGCTGGCGCAAGAAAGCTGCCGCAATAAAGTTCTCAATGAAGGCAAGTCTTTTCTTGACGATGGCAAGTCTTTTCTTATCACCAAGATAAAGAACACCAAATTTCTTGCCGTCATCAATCCCTCAGAGCATTCCGAAATCACTGTTATAATAAAGCTAACCTTTCAGGAAGACGGCTATGTCGCCGTCTCAGCCCTCTTCCTCGACGCCGGCCTCATCTTCGCCAAAGCAAACCTTGTCTTACAGCCGACGCCAATCGCAGATATTACGACTTCATCTGCGCAAATCCCTTAAATCCGCGTCATCAGCGTACTGCACAAGTCCGTCATCGCGTGTCGCACGAATCCGTTCTCCGGAGGTACGACGCAATCCCGTAATAGTTTGTGTTAAAATCTCGTTTTATTTGTGCAGTTCAAAAAAATTGCAGTACCTTTGCCGCCATAATTCAAATAAATACTAACATAAAAACTTTCCATTATGATGACACAACAGTCAAAACATCGTACAATAACAAACTCCGTAATCGACCTCTTTTCGGCCGACCGGTTTGTATTGGCTTCCGAAAACTACTCTCAAGGAGAGAACGAAGTGAAGGAATCAAAGATCTCATGGCGAACGCTACCCTGCAAACTACTTGCAGTGTGTGTAATATGCTGCGTATCATGCAATCGTCATCCACGGCTGATTGCTGATGACGAAAAACTTATCGAAATAACGGCGCTCTCGTCTAACGATACAGTGATTACCCGTTTTTCCCCCGGCGCAAACGATATTAAATACGGGTTTGAAGGCTGATGTGTGGTGAAAATCGCCAACATTTATCATCTGATTACTGCCGAAATGGCGGGCGACCCCAATTGTGTCAATATGCGGCTGGGACATTGGCATTCGAAGGATGGCAACGATTGGCAACGGGTGGGAACTATTCGCAAATCGGACGGCGATTTTACAGGAACATCACAACGCTCGTCGGTATGGGGACCGATGGTGGTTTTCAATGAAGAAGACAAGCGTTGGCATCTGGTTTATACCTGCTACAAAGGGAAACCGGAC
>JAITNE010000155.1 GCA_031290635.1 Tannerella sp.
AGGAAGGCTTTGTCGCCATCGGGATACGCGCTTAATCGCTCTTCATAACGAGTCCAAACGGCGGGCGCTTTGTCGCCGCGGTAAGCCATCAGCACCGCCGAATAATCTACGGCATAATCAAGCGGAAAAAGCGGCAAGATAGCGTCCAGCAACGCAGTGATACTGTGTCCGTCGGCACGCACAAGGCGCTGTGCATGAGAAGCGGCAGGAAAATTACTGTCGCCAAAGACAATTTCATCGCCATGACCCATCTCTGCCAATATCTTCAGCAGTTCAGGCGATATGATTGGGTCGATTCCTTTTAACATAATATAGATTCTTAAATTTCGATGAGTACCATAAATAATTCGAGGATTAATAGATTCTGGATTTCGTGGAGTGTTCGTAGTAGTCGGGATTGTTTCCCATGACGTCGAGAACAGGCTGGCTGATGCGGTCTATCAGCGCTTCCGTTTCGTCGGAGATATCTAATGAACAGGCGTCCACATTCATTTTCAGTTCGTCGATATTGCGCGAGCCGACTAATGTCGATGTCATAAACGGCTTCTTCAATATCCACGCGATTGATAATTGGGCGATATGAACATGCAGGTCGGCAGCTATCCGACGCAATTGATCTACAACCTCGAACAGTTCTTTTTCAGCGCCTTCTTCGTAATGGCGCGACGTTCCTTTGCCGCGTTCCTGTGAGAAATGCCTTGAATGAGCCTGATGTGGCGGCACATCTTCAACGGTTTTGTAGATGCCGGCCAACAATCCCTGCTGTAATCCCATTGAGCCGATGATGCTGATGTTGTTTTGCAGGCAATAAGGCGAGATCTCGGCTTCGATGGCACGCGATACTATGTTGTACGACATCTCGTTGACGTCGATTTGCACGCCGGTAGCAACTACTTCTTCCATCTGTGTACGTCCGAAGTTACTCATGCCGATGGAGCGTATCAAACCTTCTTTTTTAAGGTCGGATAATTGCGCGTAAGCCTCTTCGACAGTCGGAGGCGCGGCAAGAATGGACTTGTCGGAAGTGAAATGCTCGACCGCCAATTTGTTGATAGGCCAGTGAAGCATATAAACGTCCATGTAATCCATGCCTAAACGCTGTAAACTTGCGATGCAGTGTTCGCGGACATGATGGCAGTTCGACGGCCCGATTTTAGATATTACGACCGCGTCATTGCGGTGTCCTTTGAGGGCTTTGCCTAAGGCGCGTTCGCTTTCGCCGTCGTTGTACATCTCCGCCGTGTCAAAAGTGTTCACACCTGAATCCAACGCGGCATTAACTACCTTATCAACGTCATTTTGGGATTGTTCACCCCAATATTCGCCGCCTCCGAAAGGCCAGCATCCTACGGTCATAGCCGATATGACGATGTCCGAGCTTCCAAGTATTTGTTTTCTCATCACTTATTAATTTTTTAATTTATGGGCAAGGGCAAACACCAGCCCCTACGTTATTTCATAACCCTTCCTGTACGTACCTCTTGCGAGAACATTTGCTTCGTCGCAGTTAGTGAATTTTTCGGTTGCAGGATCGAAAAGCAATTGCTTGTTGCCGACGCGATAAGCTGTATTGCCGAGGTGCACGAGCGTTGCGCTGCGATGGCATTCTTCGGGGCTACCGTTAGGAGTTTTGCGCGAGCGGATACATTCGATAAAGTTAATTTGATGTTCTTTGTCGGGAAAAATACCGCCTTCCTGAGCCACAATCTCGTTGTTAGGACCCAGCACCTGCCAGCCGCCGCCATGACGACCGAGATACATCAATCCTTCGGTTCCATAGATTTCCGTGCGGGTAGAATTATTCCTCCAGGAAGGGAATTTAGTCGAATCCATACGAACATCATTTGGAGTTTTGGTCATATAATTAGTAGCGCAGGCGTTGTCGAGCGACAAGGTGTAGTCGCCAAAGTCATAAACCACAGCCTGAAATTCGGGCGTCTCCCTCGTTCCTCCGAAAATATGATTTCCACCCCATCCGTAGATGGATTTCGGATGACCAGGATCGCCTATCACAAAGCGGCACAAGTCCATCACGTGCGAAGCGTCGTCAGCCAGATTGCCGCCGCTGTACGCCCAATAGTTCAGCCAGCCGCCGCGACCGTTTTCTTCCACACTCGAGGGGCTGAAGGGACGCATCGGCGCAGGTCCTAACCATTTATCCCAGTCGAGCCATGCCGGAACGGGCGCTTCGGGAGCTTCAGTCCATTTGCCGCCGCCGAGCATGTTGTAGCATTTGACGGTTACGATTTTGCCTAACTTGCCGCTTTTGATGTATTCACGAGCCGAAAAAGCGTAGGGCGCGCTGCGGTTTTGGAAGCCGACCTGTACTACGCGCTTGTATTTTGTGGCGGCTTCGACCATCTTTCGACCTTCCAGGATGTTGATGGACGGATTTTTCTCTACATAAACGTCTTTGCCGGCCTGACACGCCAATATTGTGGCGGGCATGTGCCAGTGTTCGGGCGTCGCCACCCAGACGGCGTCCACGTCCTTGTCGTCGAAGATTTCCTTCATCTGAGCGGTTGTGCCGGGTCTTGTGCCGAACGCCTTTTCGACTTCGGCGGCGGCTTTGCCGAGCTTTGTTTTGTTGACGTCGCAGACGGTCTTGATAACGACGTTTGCGTTGATACGGCAGCAATTGATGATGCAACTCAGTCCGCGACCGCCGCAACCGACTAAGGCCAGCACGACCTTGTCGTTAGCTCCACGAGCCGCAGAATTTCCAAACATAAATCCTCCACCGACGGCCATTCCCGCGCCGGCCAATGCGCTTCTCTTAATAAATTCTCTTCTTTCCATGTTATTATATTATTAAAATAAATTGAATAATAGCGGCTACAAAAGTACATGAAAATACTTGGATTTGCAAGCTCGGCATGAAAAAATTTTTCTATCATGCAACGTTTCACATATTGTTGCATCTATAAAGTATATTTACTTTCGGGAAAGGGCAGGGGCAAGCCCAGCCCCTACTACTTAACTTCAAAATAACTTCTTAAACTTATGAACAGAATACTATTTTTACTGATTGTCGGCTTGATGGCCGCATGTGACGGCTCGGAGTTGTTCACGGTTCAGATGAACGAGCCGGTACTGATGACCGAAGCCGCTTTTCGCAGTTCCGTAAAGGTGAAAAGCGAGAGCAAACCCATTGAGAGCTATGGCAAAATCTGCTTCTACAATGGTTACCTGTATATCTCCGCGCCGGGCGAGGGGATACATATCTTCGACAACCGCAACCCTGCAAAGCCTCTTAATGTCGGCTTCATCGAGCTGACAGGCAATGCAGACATCGCTATCAAAAACGATCTGCTTTATGCCGATGCGCTGATAGATTTGGTTTGGTTTGACGTTACCAATCCGGCAAAGCCCGCGCTGAAAGGTCGGTTGGAAAACGTATTTCCATATACTTATCCTGCGACCGGCAACGATTATCGATGCGATTACAGCACGATGTTTGCGGCGGACGGCACACAGAATGGAGTGCTCGTCGGCTGGAAGGTCAGAAAGCGCAAAATCCCCGCCGATGACTATTATGAAGTACAATATGATCCGGCGTCACCCTCACCCTCAGCCTCAGCCTCATTCACATCAAAGGCAGAGTCTTCTACGGGCACGAACGGTTCGATGTCGCGTTTTGCGATCTATGACAAATATCTGTATGCTGTAATCAACTATGAGATGCAAATCTTTGACCTCACGGGCGAGCAACCGCAGAAAGTTTCGGGTGAAGAAGGCAACACATATATCGGCAATGTGGAAACCATTTTCAGTTATAAGGACAACATGTTTCTGGGGATGCCGACGGGGATGTCGATTTATTCCGTCAAGAACCCGACCCAGCCCGAAAGATGCGCCACAATTACGCATGTACTTGGTTGCGATCCGGTTGTAGTAGATAACGATCTGGCTTACGTAACGGTTCATTCGGGCAATTTCTGCGGACAAAACAATGACGAGCTGTTTATTGTTGACGTCAAGGACGTTTATCACCCGAAGCAGTTAGTTTCGTTTACGATGACGAATCCGAAAGGGCTTGGCGTCGATAGCGACAAGCAAACTCTTTTCCTCTGCGACGACGGACTGAAGGTTTACAAGATCGGCGACGACCCTCAAACTCTCGTCTCCAACCGTCTAACGCACATCACCGGCATGGATGGCTATGACCTGATACCCTACAACAATGTTTTGATGATGATAGCCGATGATGGTTTGTACCAATACGATTATTCAAATATAAATGCGCTCAAGAAATTGAGCGTAATTCCGGTTAAAAAGACCAACTAATCCAATACTGTAGAATCTGTTTGTTGATATCACCGAGTTGCAGCCCGCTTCATAGCGAATGCAATTTCGGTGATATTTTTATTATGCATCGACGCAAAAATCGTTCGGCGACATATTAATTAAGCGCCTGTGAGAACATCATCATTCCAAAACGGGATGGACGATTTCGCCTCGACGTTGGGCTTCTATGTATTCGTAGGCGCCGTAGAAATCCGAATTGCAGTCTAACCAAAGGGTGATTTTACGCATTTCTTCAGAGGTTAATTTGACGTTCTTATGGCCTTTCTCTAACATTTGGCCGAGTTTTGATGCGCGTGAGCCGAACTTGCCCGGATATGTCTTGGATTCGACGAACGAACCGCCACCGTCATAATAAAAGGCGTAAGGCTGCAGGTTGCGATATGAAACAGACCATCTTTCTTTGTCGATTGTGCCTGATAAATCGGGAATCGTCAGGCCTGCAGTGTGGCAGATGACGCAGTTTCGGTCTAATACCGGCTGTACTAATCGTACGTAACTGAAGGGGTTGGAGCCGTCTGTTTCGGGTTGGATGACCGACGGCTTGCGTTTCAGAGCTAAGGGCATTTGTTGTTGTGAGGGCGTTCTGTGACGGTTTTCGTGGCATCCGATACAGCTAATGTTTTCTTTTGGCGAGGCATAGACGTCTGAACGCATGGATTGTACGGCTCGGCCTTCGGCGTCCAAGGCTTGAAAAAAGACCGGTATAAACGGGCGCAGGTAAAAACTGACGCTGCCGTCTTTCTCGACCGGAACTGTGCCTAATACTGCGCGGGCATTCTTTTCCGTGCCGTAACCGATAGCCGGATTATGGCGGCCGGGGTTGCTTTTGGGCAGGACTTGAATGATGCGCAGGTCGGTGATTTTTGTGTCTTGTGGCCAGTCGTGACGGCTTTCATATATATTCATTATTGAAACTGTGGCCGGTTCGCAGGTTGTTGTGTCGGGTTTGGCTTCGGAGAGCAGTTGAGGACGGTCTGAATTGAAACGTTTTTGGTTTACATCAACTAAATATGGCCGGACAAGGTCGGGAATGACCGGTGGGGCAAGGCGGGATTTCAGCGGAAGAGGGCTTAGGGAGGCGATATTGGGGTCTCGGTAGAGTAATTCCATATTTCCAAAGGCGTCCAAGAGATATATGCCGTAGTTTTCGACGGATAATTTACTGTCGGCGCCGGACGGGGCTTTGTCCGTCGGCTTTTCGGGGTAACCGAATACGCAGAGATAATACGTCTCGCTCAATGGCCAGGGTGTGGCGTAGGAGGCTTCGCGACAGTAATATCCGTATTCTGATTCGGGAAATCGTTCGTCCGGTGTTATCAGTTTGACCGGCGCCATGGCGTCATCGTCGTCTGTCTGAGGATTGACTATCACTATTGAGCCGTAAGTTTGTCCGTGATGTGCGGCTGCTGTTGCCACGATGTTTGTGGATTGAGGTATGGCGCGAATGTCCATTTCCATGCAGGGACGGTCTTTCCAGTCTTTGGGGTAGTTGCCGTGAATGGAAAGTGCGTTTCGGCCGTCGGGCGTCGTAGTCCATGGGTGATGTGCCTGATAAAATCCTCTGTCAACATAATCCCATCGTGAATAGACAATCGTTCCGTCGTGTAGCAGGCTCGGTTGCCATTCGCAGGTTTCGTGATGACTTAATCGTTCCATCCGACTGCCGTCTTCGTTCATTCGATGGAGGGTGTAGGTAAACCATGGCGCACCTCCGGAGGCTGTCATGTGACATCGGCCGAATCCGCCGCGACGGTCTGAAATGAAGGCTATCTTGCCGTTGGGTAACCAGCAGGGATCAAAGTCGTTGAAGACGCCGCAGGTCAATTGATGCAAGTCCGACCCGTCCGTATTGATGCTGAAGATGTGCCACGCGTTCTTGTCGGTGAAGGAACATTCCAGGCCGCTGTAATTATAGTACCCGTCGGCGTCTTCGGGCGCGGGAACGGCGGGTCGATAGCCTTCGGCTTCGGTGTAGGCGAATAGGATTTTTTGTCCGTCAAAAGATAATTCCGGAGAGAGATATGCGCCGTCGGGCAGTTGATTTTGAATGATATTCAGCGCTACAGGGTTTGCTGTGAAAGGGTTTTCGAGCATAAAAAGTCCTTCGCCTTTGGTGGCGTGTATTCCGTAATACTGACCGGCCATGTGGTCGCCTCCCGGCTCGCTGCGAGGATTTTTCTTGTGTTTGATGAATACTATGCGGTCAAAATCAAGTAAGGGATTGGTGAAAGCTATTCTGCGACGTAAGGCGCAGGCTTTGAGGTAAAGGTCTTTCCTTTCTTTTGAGGTATCGCTTGCGGGCGTATTGCGTATGGTTTCTTCCAAAGCTATCAACTCGTCTCCCAAAGCCGTGATTCCGGCATTGTTATTTCCGGCATTGTTGACTATATCATTCAATAAAGCTCTCGTTCTTCGTATGACAATGTCGGCAGGATCTCTGTCCGACGGAAACAGTAATGCCTCCTGCCTGTAAACCAATTCCGGTTTGGCGAAACGGCTCATCGGCAATCTTCCGTCACGCAGAGCTTCCAAACGATCGTATTGCTTCATCGCTTCTGTCTGCAAATCCGGCATCGTTGCTTCCGGCACATCTTGCAGACTTGATTGTTTCATTCCTGAAAAAATAAACACGCATCCGGCTATAATAAGTATTTTCTTCATCTTGTGAGATTTTTAATTTTCTGATAATAAACTTTTGATGATGTAATTCCCCGATGGCAAGTGTATAAATCCGTCCGTATCTGTCGGATAGATGCTTAAATCTGTGGAGTTGTTGATGCTGTGGGCGCACTTGATGATGCCGCTGGTGTTGGGGGGAATCGTTATCTTCCGGATTAGTTTGCCGCCGGTGTGCGACCACTCGCTTGCAACTATGCCGTAAGGCGTATGTATGGTGGCTTTTGCCCAATCCAAGCGCTCGCAAACGCGCGGCTCAAAACGGATTACTTTATAGCCGGGGGCATGTGGACTGATTCCGGCTATGTCTTCATAAAACCAGGCGTCGTAGCCGCCCAGCATGGGATGGTTAAGCGAAGCCACGCGGCCGACGTCGGCGCTCAAGCGGCTTACGGGAAGGACTTCCCACAATGTGGTCGCGTCTTCGGCTGTCCACATCCACTCGAAACTGTGCTCGCCTTGCTTGGTGAAGGTTTTCCATGCGGCTGAGGCGTTGCCGTTGCTGCTTAGAGCTTGACCTATCCGTCCCATTCCGAAGATGCCGACGTGGAAGAAGTCGTTTTTAGCCTGCATGTCTTTGACGATGGCGTCGGAGATGGACTGGCGGTCGGCGGGGGGCGCAAATCCCAAGTATAATGCCATTGTGTTGGCGGTCTGGCTGCCGAAGGTCTTGGTCTCGGAACAGTAAAATGTGTCAACTAAAGCTTGTCCGATGGCGTCCTTCAAGTCGGCATAAAAGGCGGCGTCTTCGGTCTTGCCGAGGGCTTGGGCTGAGAGCGATAGCAAAGCCGCGTCATAGTAATGGAAGGCGGTTGAACTGAGCGGGATAGGGCAGTCGATGGTAGCGTTTCCTCCCGGCGGACACCAATCGCCCAAACCATAAGGGACGATGTGGTTTACGGCAAGGGCGTCGATGTGGTCAACCCATTGTTTCATTTGTGGATAATGCCGGGCGAGGGCTTTGTCGTTACCGAAATAGAGGCAGGTGAACCAGGGCAACTGTACGACCGCCGTGCCCCAGTCGGGCGATGCGACGCCGCATAGCCGCCGACCGGGAGCTATCATAAAGGGTATGCCGGAAACTTTGTCGGCAAAGTAAAATTCGGAGTTGTGGAGCTTCTGATGCAGGGTGTTTTTGAGAGCAACAGACGAGGTCGAAGCAATGTCGTCCATGTATTTCTCCCAAAAATTATTCATCCCGTAATTCATGTTTTCAAATGGGGCTACGGTGTGTGCATCGCCTAACCAACCGCATCGCTCGCGGTGCGGACAGTCGGTAGGAAGACCGTGAATGTTGCTGAGCATGGTGCGGATAGCTATCTCGTGAAGCCGGTTTATCTGCGGATCGGAGCAGATGAACTCGCCTATCTGCTGCACGTCGGTGTGAACGGTTATGGCGCTGATCCATGATTCGTCGGGATGAAATTCGGAGGCTTTGACGGCTTTAACTTCTTCAACTTCTTCAACTCTCGACAGCTCCAAGTATCTGAAGCCGTGATAGGTAAAGCGCGGAGTCCAGGTCTCTGTTCCGTCGCCCGAACAGATGTATTCGTCGGTTTGTATCACGCCGGTTGCGGGGACTCCGGTGGTATTGAAGTCGATGGTTCGGTCTGCGTTGAGAATCTCGCCCATACGCATTTTCAGGTGAACGCCTCGCGGCTGTTTGACACGGATTCGAGGCACAGCGGATACATTTACTCCGAAATCAAATATCCACGTGCTGTCGGGGTTCTGCCATATCTTTACTGGCTTAATCTCCTTTTGAAGACGGACAGGCTCGATGATCTGGGATCTGAGATGGGGAGGGATGACTCCTGTGGATGCTTTTACTGTGGATGCTGTTGTGCCGGATTCTGTTTCGGAGGATATTTCTGTTTCCGATTCTGCTGCGACGGCTTGTCTCCAGCCTGTGCAATCTGCGTCAGGGCTTGACCAGTCCGTCATAGCTTTCCGGGCGTCATAGATTTCTCCTGCATAGATATTTGTCCGCAAAACAGGGCCGGGCGACCAAGTCCACGACTCATCCGTAGTGTATATGATTTTGCTGCCGTTATCGTAAGTTATCTCCATCCTCAGTATAAACATGGGTTTGCCGTAGCTGAAACCCTTTCCCCAAACAAGGTCCTGACTGTACCAGCCTGTTCCCGGCATCAGACCGATGCAATTCTTAGTCTGCTTCAACATCGAAGTAACATTAAAGGTACTGTAAAAGGCGAATTGCTCGTAGTCGGACTGCGCCGGATCGAGCATCCTTGACTCGTCAACTAATTTTCCGTTGAAATAGAGGTCGCTGCAACCTAATCCGCACAGATAAACAATAGCGCGAACTGCTTTGGTATTGATTGCGGATATATCAAAAGCTTTTCTGAAATACGGCATCTGAGACGACCCTTCCGGCCATTCCGCAGTAATCCATTTAGCTCCCCAAGCCTCCATTGTTTGCGGTCCGACCGAGAATGTTGCCGTCCTGCTCCATGCCGTAACCTCTCCGACGCCGTTCCATGCACGCATCCGCCAATAGTACAGATCGCCGGATTTGAAGCTCTTGTTTTCGGATATGAATGCCTCATACTCAGGCTCGATAAACAACTGCTTGTCCGAAACGGTTTTGCCGGACTTCCAGACGTCGGCTTCGCCATGTTTGAGCTTTTCGGACGAAGAAGCTATTTCGATTTCCCAAGCGGTCTGAACGACATTTTGCTGCGAAGACGTAATTTCCCAGCTAAACTCGACCTTGTCAACACCTTCGGGATTCACAAGATTGTTACACTTCAGATTCGTTACTGCCGTATTTTCCTCCCCAGCGCAAGCAAACAGTAGAGAGCAAGAAAGAATAAATGCTACAAACTTTTTCATAGTAAATAATGTATAAATAAATTAGATAATCGCCACAAAGATACAACAAAATTCCGATATCGGTTGACGGTATCATTGTACGCGACCGGTGTAGAGCTTAACACGCTCGGAGTACAGCTTGACACGCTCGGCGTAGAGCTTAACGCGACCGGCGTAGAGCTTAACGCGACCGGCGTAGAGCTTAACGCGCCGGCGTTATGCTCTACGCGACCGGCGTAGAGCTTAACGCGACCGGCGTAGGGCTTAACGCGACCGGCGTAGAGCATAACGGAGCGGCGTAGAGCATAACGCGACCGGCGTTAAGCTCTACGCGACCGGCGTTAAGCATAACGCGACCGGCGTTAAGCTCTACGCGACCGGCGTAGAGCATAACGCGACCGGCGTAGAGCATAACGCGAACCTGAAATAAAGATATAAAGCAGATTGCTTAGCGCCCTGCAATGACGGAGACGCAGAATTTATACGGCGCATCCCCGTCAGTGGATTCATATCAATAGAAACGATGATTATCCCCACCCTTTAATCTCCGGAGGGGATTCACATTAAAAAAACACAGACAGGTTTTGGGGGTGAATCCCCTGACGGGGATAGATAGAAGGCATTTCGTGTAATTGACTACGTCGAACGTTGTTTTCGTGTAATTGACTACGTCGAACGTTGTTTCGTGTAATTCGTGTAATTCGTGTAATTCGTGGAGAAAAATTCTGTGGAGAAGTTTTTCGTGTAGAAAAATTCTGTGGAGAAAACCCGAAAAAAACTGCTGTTTCAAAAATTCTTATTACTTTTGCGGCTCAATAATAACAAACTGAAAAAATAAAACAAGATGACAAAGTACAATTTTTATGCCGGACCTTCGATTTTGAGCCGGTCAACGATTAGCAACACTGCCGATGCTATCCTTAATTTCGAGAACACCGGACTGTCGCTGATGGAGATTTCCCATCGCAGTAAAGAGTTCATAGCCGTCTCTGACGAGGCTCGCGCTTTAGTGAGAGAACTGCTGGACGTGCCGGCTACGCACGAAGTGCTGTTTCTCGGCGGCGGAGCGAGCCTGCAGTTTTGCATGGCTCCCTACAACCTGCTGCGGACTAAAGCGAGCTATCTGGACACCGGGATCTGGGCGTCCAAGGCTATTGAGGAAGCCCGACTCTTCGGAGAAGTAGATGTAGTAGCGTCCTCAAGCGACAGCAACTATGATTATATCCCGAAGATTTATTGGGTTAAGAAAGACGCGGATTATTTCCACATCACGACTAACAACACCATTTTCGGCACACAGATGCACCGGATATACGACGTAGATGTACCTATGGTGGCTGATATGTCGTCCGACATCTTCTCGCGGCCTGTGGACGTGTCGAAATACGACCTTATCTATGCCGGCGCCCAGAAAAACCTTGCTCCGTCGGGCGTTACAATAGTTATTGTGCGCGTCGATGCGCTGAATAAGGTTCAGGACAGACCTGTCCCGACAATGTTGAATTACATGACACACGTCAAGAACAAGTCGATGTTCAATACGCCGCCTGTAGTGCCGATATACGCCGCTTTGCAGACCCTTCGCTGGTATAAGGAATCAGGCGGAATCAAGGTTTTGCAGAAAAAGAACGAAGAAAAAGCCGAGATACTCTACGACCGGATAGACAGTAGCAGGATATTCACCGGCACGGCAGCTATAGAAGATCGTTCGCTGATGAACGCCTGCTGGAGGTTGAAGGACAACTACATCGACCTTGAAGACGAGTTCCTGGCATACGCTGCAGCCGACGGGATGGTCGGAATCAAAGGACACAGGTCGGTTGGCGGCTTCCGCGCATCGCTCTACAACGCCCTGCCGATAGAAAGCGTCCGGGCGCTCATTAACACAATGAAAGCCTTCGAAGCCAAGCATGCTTCACGCATTCCTCCACTTGTCAGATAAATTTTCAATCCTCGAAAATATATGAATAAGTTCTCCACGAATTACATGAATAAATTCTCCACGAATTACACTAATTACACGAATTTCGTGGAGAAACATTGCTGTTTAATTCGTGAAATTCGTGAAATTCGTGAAATTCGTGAAATTCGTGGAGAAAAATTTTGTGGAGAAAGCATTTTGTGGAGAAAGCATTTTGTGGATACAAACAGAATTTACATTTTAAAATTAATTAGATATGAAAGTATTAGCAGTAACAGAGAAACCATTCGCCCACTCAGCCCTTTGCGACATACGCAGAGTTGCAGAGAAGGCCGGATTTGAATTTGCCCTTCTTGAGAAATACACCGGGAAGACGCAGTTATTAGAAGCCGTCAAGGACGCAGACGCCCTCATCGTGCGGAGCGACAATATTGACGCCGAAGTCTTCGACGCAGCCCTGCAGTTGAAGATAGTAGTACGCGCAGGAGCCGGTTACGACAACATCGACCTTGCCGCAGCAACAGAACACAAGGTTTGCGTGATGAACACGCCCGGACAGAACGCTAACGCCGTCGCAGAGTTGGTTTTCGGACTTATAATCTACGCCAAGCGCAACTTCCTGAACGGAACATCCGGCACAGAGTTACGAGGCAAATCTTTGGGCATACACGCTTACGGTAGCGTAGGTCGCAGGGTCGCCGACATCGCCAAGGCCTTCGAGATGACGATTTATAGCTTCGACACCAACATTTTCTACGATGAAATGTTGAAGGACGATGTCTTACGATTCGAAAACCCACTCGAACTGTTCTGTTGCAGCGACATAGTTTCGCTGCACATCCCCCTGACGCCCCAAACCAAAGAATCCATCAATTATGACATGATCAAGCTCTTTCCACCGAACGGAATCCTTATCAACACCGCCCGTAAGGAAATCATTAACGAAAAAGACCTTGTAGCCATAATGAAACGCCGTCAGGACATCAAGTATCTGACCGACATCCGTCCCGATAATCATGCCGAAATGCTTGAACTATTCCCCGACCGCTATTTCAGCACACCTAAAAAGATGGGCGCACAGACCGAAGAAGCAAATCTTAACGCCGGAATAGCCGCCGCAGAGCAGATTATCCGTTTCCTGAACGACGGAGACGAAACATTCAGAGTAAACAAGCGATGAAAATCAAGCCATTTCGCGGAATCCGTCCGCCCAAAGAAATTATGGAACGCGTACAGAGCCGCCCCTACGACGTTCTTAACTCCCGGGAAGCCCGCACGGAAGCTTTTAATAATGAATGCTCGCTCTATCATATTATAAAACCCGAAATCGACTTCGAGGAAGGTATCGACGAGCACGAACCACGCGTTTACGAGCGTGCGGTCGAGAATTTTTGCAATTTCAGGACTCGAGGATGGCTTGTTCAGGACGCTAAAGAACATTATTACGTCTATGCGCAGACTATGAACCGACGCACGCAATACGGATTAGTAGTCTGCGCCGGCGTTGAGGATTACATGAACGGGAAAATCAAGAAGCACGAACTCACGCGCTCCGACAAGGAAGAAGATCGCATGAAACACGTTCGTATCAACAATGCCAACATCGAGCCTGTGTTCTTTGCCTATCCCGACGTCCCTGAAATAGACGCGATAGTCGCCCGCCACGTAGCTACAGCCACCGAGTACGACTTTACAGCTCCCGGCGACGGATTTCGGCATCAGTTCTGGATAATAAACGACGACGCGGATATGGAACGCATCACCCGACTGTTTGCCGACATGCCCGCGCTCTACATTGCCGACGGCCATCACCGTTCAGCCGCCGCCGCGCTCGTAGGCGTAGAGAAAGCCGCTCAGAACCCGACCCATACCGGCGAGGAGGAATATAATTACTTTATGGCGGTATGCTTCCCCTCCAGCCAGCTGACAATCATCGATTACAACCGCCTTGTAAGAGATTTGAACGGATTAACCGACGCGGAATTTCTGCAAAAGCTTGCGGAAGATTTTTTAATAAATGAAATCGGCTCGGATATATTCAAACCATGTCGTTTGCATGAATTTTCCGTTTATCTCAGCGGAAAGTGGTACATCCTTACAGCCAAACCGGGCAGCTACGACGACAACGACCCTATAAGCGTGCTGGACGTTACTATTTCATCTCGTTTGATATTAGACAAGATACTTGGAATCACGGATCTGCGCACAGATAAGCGTATAGATTTCGTTGGAGGCATACGCGGTCTGAGCGAGCTGAAAAAGCGCGTTGACAGCGGTGAAATGCGCATCGCCATAGCCCTCTATCCCGTTTCGATGAAGCAGCTGATAGCCATAGCCGATTCCGGAAACATCATGCCCCCCAAAACTACCTGGTTTGAACCAAAACTGCGCTCCGGACTTGTAATACACTCGCTTGAATGAATTTCCGATGAATTTCCGATGATTAAGAACGTAATATTCGACATGGGAGGTGTGATTGTTGACGTCCACCTCGACCGTGCAATCCGCAACTTCAAAGCCCTTGGCGTCGGCAACGCCGCAGAACTCCTCGACTCCTATCACCATAAAGGAATATTTATTGACGTCGAGAACGGCAGTATAGACGCTGATGAATTTTGCCGGATGCTATGTCTCCAAGTCGGGCACGACGTTCCGCGAGCCGAAATTGAGCACGCCTGGCGCAGCATCATTGACCCGCCGGCGGAGTACAAACTGCAATACATAGCGCACCTGCGGCTCACCCGAAAGGTCTATCTGCTGACCAACAATAATCCTATAATAATGGATTGGGCTTGTGTGCCCGGCTTCACGTCGTCCGGCGCTGCTTTGTCCGACTATTTCGACCGACTTTACATATCCTGCCTTATGAAAACGACCAAACCCGGCCTGCGCATCTATCAAATGATGATTGAAGACGCCGGTCTCATTCCTTCCGAATCTCTTTTTATCGACGACAGCTCCCTCAACATCCAAGCCGCCGCCCAATGCGGTCTCCAAACCTTGCTGGTCGGCAACACCGCCGACTGGCGCACGGATGTAGATAAGATTCTACTGTAATTTGCTAAAATCTTTGGGGAGAACGCCGAATTGAGTGCGGAAGCATTTCGCAAAATATGAGGGACTGTTGAAGCCGGTAATGCAACATATCTCGTTGACGCGCAGTTCTCCGTCCGATAGCAGTTTGGCGGCTTTCTTCAATCTGATAACCTGTATAAGCTCGTTTGGCGTCATTCCCGAAAGCGTTTTCATCTTGGCAAA